>JALYRN010000002.1 GCA_030855295.1 Myxococcota bacterium
GTCGCGGCGGGCGCGGACGAGCCGATCGCCGAGGCCGGCACCGAGCAGGCGACGCAGCCGCCGGACGGCGTCGTGCCTCGCGCGGCGCGCGCGCGGCCGCGCGCACGACGAGGCGTTTCCATTCCGACGAGGGCGGCACGCTCGACCGACTCCGATCGCTCGGCGCCCGCGACCACCATCAGCCGACCGACGACGACGCGTGTCGCGCCGCCTGCGCCCGGAACCCCGGCCACCCGAGGAGCACAGCGCGGCGCGCCTCTGCTCGGCGTCGACCAGTTCGAGCGTGAGCTCGCGGGCGACTGAAGCGCGAGGAGCGACGGCGCACTCTCGCGGTCAGCGGCAGTCGGCGGCGGTGGCGATCGAGTCGATCAGGGCGTCGATCGCGGGGCTGAAGCTCTCCTGGCAGATCGAGCTGACGCTGGTCTGTGCGCCTGCGGTGTCGAGGCCGCGCGCGGTGGAGACGATGCGGCGGGGCGGGAACGCGATGCCGCGGCCGGGGGTGTTGCACGAGGGGACGAGCCGCGTGCCCTCGGTCGTCGGGTCCACGCGCTCGACCATGCGGTCGTCGGCGAGGATGGTGTCGTACTCCGCAGCAGTGCTGCCGGTGAGGTCGGTGGGGACGCCGGCGATCACGGAGAACACCAGGCGGCTCGGATCGGTGCGCAGACCCGAGAGGCCGGTGACGAAGCGCGCGACCGGATGCACTGCCTCGGGATATTCGAAGCAGCGGAGGTTGAGGTCGGTCCCGCCATACGTCGCGCTCGTGGGGTTGAACAGCTCGGGGTTCTGCGCGGAGCAGTCTTCTTCGTCGGTGACGACGAGCGCGGCGAGAACCGAGTCGGGACGCACCAGGCCCGCGTTCGCGCCGATCGCATGGCCGAGCGTGGCGGAGAAGAACGTCGGCGCGACATAGCCCGCCGCGGTCCAGCTCTGCGGAGCCGACGGGCTCAGCGCCTTGAGAACCGCCTCGAGCTGCTGCTCGAAGCCGCAGCCGCCGATGCCCATCGTTGCGACGCACGCGACGTCACTCGCGTACGCCGACGGATCGTCGCCCGACCCGAATGCGAGCACGCTCGGATAGGCGCTCGCGCAGCCCGTGATCGTCGTGTTCCCGCTGGTTCGGAGCACGCCGTCGTCTCCGAACATCGCGCCGAACGCGCCGCCATCGCAGGTCGGCACGCCGAAGCCGCCGACGCCCATGTCGCTGCTGACGACGCCGATCTGGATCGAGGGGAGCGGCGGGAAGTCGCGCACGCCGTCCTCGTCGCGATCGCCGCTCGCGAGCACGCGCACCAGACGCGGGAGCTCGGCCGCGAGCGATGCCTGCTCCTCCGACATCGAGTTCGAGTTGTCGACCATCAGCAGCAGATCGAGCTCGTCCTGACATCCGCTCGGGATCGAGCTGTCGGGGCGACCTCCGTCCTGCGTCTCGACCTGCCCACTGTCGATCGCCGCGTCCACCACCTCGACCGCAGCGTCCTCGCCGCTCGGGCCGCCGTCCGCCGTCTCACACAGGCACGCGCCGAACGCGCCGTCACTACCGCAGCGCTGGGTGCCGTCGCGACCGCCCGCGCAGGCGCACGCGATCTGCGTTCCCGCGACGCAGGTCGCCGGTGGCGGTGGGCCACACGCCGCCAGCGCGCTCGCGGCGACGATCGGCAGGACGGAGCGGAAGCGAGCGAAAGAGAAGCTGCGAGACATGGATCCCCCACGAGCACGTTGCTCGGCGCATCCATGCGCCACGGCTCGAGCCGTACCCTACTGCGACGGGCGTACCAACGCCGCGAACGCAACCCGAATGCGCGCGCGAAGGCTTCGCGGTGGGGTCTGGCACTCACCACGCGCGTGCCGGGTTGCGCCGCACGCGCGTCAGCTCGCGTCGAGAGGGTTCGCGTAGAGCTCGTCGACCAGCACCCGCGCTCCGATCGAGGCGAGCTCGACGGTCTCGCCGGCGGCGAACTCGAAGAGCTCGAAGCGGCCGCTCTCGTTGCGGCGGTAGACCTCGACGCGCGGCGCGTCCTGCGCGACCAGGACGTACTCGCGAAGGCTGGCGAGGTGCCGGTAGTGCGCGAACTTCGCGCCGCGATCGTAGGCCTCCGACGAGTCCGACAGCACCTCGACGACGACGATCGGGTTCGTCGTCGCGTGCCGATCGTCCGGCGCGATGTCGAGGCGGCCGCAGACGACGGTGAGATCGGGGTAGGTCGAGAGATCGGTCTCGGCGACGCGGACCCGGAGATCCGAGGAGAAGATCCGGCACGGCTTGCCGCGCAGCGCGGTCCCGAGTGCGATGGTGAAGCTCGAGGCGAGCGCGGCGTGCTCGGGCGTGCCGCCCGACATCGCGAGGACCTCGCCGCGCAGGTACTCGTGCTTCGTGTCGCTGCGCTCCTCGAACGCCAAGTAGTCGTCGTAGGTCATACGTGCTCCGACGCTCGCTGGTCTCGCGATCATGACATGCCCTCCTGTCGCCGGCTCCCACCGGGAACCGCCAGGACGGCGAGCGGTCGCGAGGTCTGACGCTACTTCGAGGTGCGTACGTTCGCGCCGTTCCAGCCCTCGGGCGGCGCCGCGAGCTCGAACGCGCGGCAGCGCTCGATCATGATCGCGCTCGGCGGATCCTCGCCGCCGAACGACTCCGCGGCGCGCTCGAACGCTGCGATCGCGTCCTGCCAGCGCCGCGCGCGGTAGTGCTCGAGGCCCTCCGCATAGCGCGCGACCGCAGCGATGGTCTCGGGGCTGGCGGAGGCGCGCTCGCCGAGGAGCTCGTGCACCAGCACCGCGCGGCTCTTGCCCTTCACCGCGACCCAGTCGAGCGGACGCACCAGGAGCTCGGACTCGACCTCCTTCGCGGTGGTCTCGCCGATCAGCACCCACGTGCCGTACACCGACCCGAGCCCCTCGATGCGCGACGCGAGGTTCACCGCGTCGCCCATCACCGTGTAATTCATGCGCTGCGAGGAGCCGATGTTGCCGACGATGCACTCGCCGGTGTTGACGCCGATGCGCGTGCGGAACGCGGGCTTGCCCTCGGCCTTCCACTTCGCCTCGAGCGCGCGTGACGCCGCCTGCATCGCGAGCGCGGCGCGCGCGGCCCGCAGCGCGTGATCGGGCAGCGATCGCGGGGCGCCCCAGAACGCCATGATCGCGTCGCCGATGTACTTGTCGACGGTGCCGTGCTCGTCCTGCACGCAGCTCGAGAGCGCGTCGAGGTACTCGCCGAGGCGCTCGACCAGCTCGCTCGGCGAGAGGTTCTCCGACACCGACGTGAAGCCCGCGATGTCGGAGAAGAGCACCGTGAGCTCGCGCGACTTGCCGCCGAGCACGGCCTCCTCGCCGCTGCCGATCAGCTCCTGCACGAGCGCGCGCGGCACGTACTTGCCGAACGAGCGCAGCCCGTTCTTCATGCGGTCGGTGACCTCGGCCATGTCGTTGACCTCGCGCACCAGCGAGACCTCGCTCGACACGCGCCGCTCGCTGAGCTCGAAGCGCCCGATGCGCTCGAGCTCGTCGGCGATCAGCCGCAGCGCCGCCGAGATGCGGTTCGCGAAGATCGCCCCCGCGAGGATCGCGAAGAGCGCGACGCCGAGCGCGATCACGATCGCGCTGATCAGCTGCCGGCGCACCTCCCCGAAGAAGTCGTCGACCGGCGCGACGACGAGCACCGCGAGATCCATCCCGTGCTCGCCGGCGAAGGGATGCACCATCCCGAGCTGATCGCCGAACTGGAAGTCGCCGCCCTCGCGCAGCCAGCGCGCGGCGCCGCCGTGCGCGTCCATTTCTTCGTACGCGCCTCGCAGCATCGGATCGCGGTGCGTCGCGGCGCGCGCGAGCGCGAGCTCATCGCCCTCGCCGTCCGTGACGTCGCCCTCGGGATGCCCGACGACGAGCCCGTCGCGCGTGAGCAGGTACACGCGACCGTGCTCGCCGACGCGCAGCGTCGAGAGGAACTCGGAGAGGTACGAGATCTCGTACTCGACCGCGAACACGCCGCGCAGCGCGCCGCCCTCGCCCTCGGCGTGGATCGGCAGCACGTACATGAAGCCGGGCTGACGCCGCGTGAAGAAGAGGAACGGACGCACCCAGCGTCCCTCGCGCCCGGCCTGCGCCTCCTGGTACCAGCCGCGCGTGCGCGGATCGTACTCGCCGCGCGTCTCCGAGCGCGTGACGAACCCCGCAGGACGCGGCAGCGGATCGAGCTCGCGCCAGCGCGTCGGCCCCTCGCCCTCGAGCAGCGCCGCCGACGCGTCGGCGTCCTGGCTGCGCACCGTGCCGCGCAGCGAGCCGTCCTCGATGCGCTGGACGGCGATGTACGTCCCGTCGGCGCGCGCGAGCGAGGCCCACGTGAACGACGGATTCGACTCGACCGCCGCGCGGAAGTGCTCGAGGAGCGCCTCTTCGTCGTCGAGCGGCAGGCGTCCCGAGCGCGCGAGCGCGCGCGTCAGCTTCGCGTACGGCACCGCGGGCTCGAGATAGCGCAGCGTGCGCTGCGTCGTCGCCGCGCCGATCTGCGTCGCGAGATCACGGAAGAGCTGATCGACGACGCGCGTCGAGCTCACGTACGCCGACAGACCGACGCCGCCCGCGCCGAGGCAGATCAGGATGCCGACCACCGTGACCAGCGTCGGCCGCAGCGGCAGCCCGCGCTCGCCGCCTGCGCTGCGCGCCGGTCGTTCCGATGGCCCCCTCATCGTCGCAGCTCGATGCGTACACGACGGCGAGGGTGCGGCTCAAGCGCGTTCGGCCGCCAGCCGGGCTCAATGGGTGCCCGCGAGGTCGCCCCAGATCTGCCGCAGCCGCGCGTCGCGACCGCAGCCGAGGCGGTACTGCGTGTAGCGGACCGGGTTCGTCCGGTAGAAGTCCTGGTGGTAGTCCTCGGCGATCCAGAATGCGCCGGCGTCGTCGATCTCGGTGACGATCGCGCCCGGGATCAGCTGCTCGACGCGCGCCTTGCTCGCCTCCGCGAGGCGCCGCTGCTCGGCGTCGACGGGGTAGATGCCAGTGCGGTACTGGCGCCCGCGATCGCAGAACTGTCCGCCCGCCTGGGTGGGGTCGACGTTGTGCCAGAACACCTCGAGGAGCTGCTCGTACGAGACGCGGCTCGGATCGTAGAGCACGCGCACCGCTTCGGCGTGCTGGGTGCGGCCGGAGCTGACCTCGTCGTAGCTCGGGCCCTCGAGCTCGCCGTCGGTGTAGCCGGAGAGCACGGAGATCACACCGTCGAGCTCTTCGAACGGGCGCTCCATGCACCAGAAACAGCCGCCCGCGAAGAGCGCGACCGCCTGGCCTTCGCCGGGCGGAGGCGCGGCCTCGGTGTGGCGCTCGCGCGAGCCGGCGGTGGCCGAGCGCGAGCCGCTCTGGGCGGTGGTGCTCGCCGGAGACGAGCACCCGACGAGCACGGTGACGAGAGCGGCGGCGGCGATGCGGGGGAAGATGCTCACGAAGGAGATCTACGCGCCGCCGCGCCGCCGCGTTACTGGGAGGCGATCACTCGGGCGCGACGCGCTCGATGATCGTGAACACGACGCGCCGATTGAGCGCGTGTGCCTCCTCGTCCTGACCCGCCTGATCGAGCCGCGACGCGCCGTGGCCGACCAGCTCCAGCCGACCTTCCTCGATGCCCTGCGCGATCAGCAGCTCGCGGACCCGCGCCGCGCGGCGCTCGCTGAGCTCGAGGTTGTACTCCTCGTTGCCGGTGGCGTCGGCGTGCCCCTCGAGACGCACCCGACGGATCTCGGGATGATCCCGGAGCAGACGCGCGAGATCGCGGATCACGCGGCGCGAGGCGCCGGTCGGTCGGTCGCGGTTGTGCGGGAAGAGGATGCGGTGCGAGAGCTCGTCGATCGCGGCCTGCTCCGGCGCGGCGTCCGGACAGCCGTCGTCGTCCTCGAAGCCGTTGCGCGTCTCCGCCTCGTTCGGGCAGCGATCGATCGGATCCGAGAAGCCGTCGCCGTCGTTGTCGAGATCCGGGCAGCCGTCCTCGTCCTGCCAGCCGTCGGCGTCCTCGGCCTCGTCCGGACACTGGTCGGTCGCGTCGGGGATGCCGTCGCCGTCGTTGTCGGGATCGGGACAGCCGTTCTCGTCCTCGAACGAGTCGATGTCCTCGGGCTCCATCGGGCACTCGTCGGCGGGATCGAGGATGCCGTCGCCGTCGTTGTCGAGATCGGGGCAGCCGTCTTCGTCCTCGAAGGAGTCGACGTCCTCGGGCTCGTCGGGGCAGCGATCGTCGGGATCGAGGATGCCGTCGCCGTCGCGATCGCCGACCTCGGCGACCTGCTCCTCGGGCAGCGGCGGCGCGTAGCCGACACCGAGCAGCGCGCGCACGTCGGGCGTGCCGATCGCCGACGTGATGCCGAAGCCGAGGCCGCCCGAGAGCGTCACGCCGGAGATGGTGTAGCGAGCGCCGAGGAGCGCCTCGAGCGGCGAGTTGGTCCGCGTGAACGCCCCCTGCTCACGGAAGTTCGTCGCGCCGAAGAGCTCGGCGGCGATCACGAGATCTTCGATCGCCGTGATGTACACGCCGAGCCCGTACGTCAGCTCGGTGCCGAGCTGCGCGGTGCCGAAGTCGCGCTCCGGCCGGTACGCCGCGCCCGCGTTGAGCGCGACGGTGACCGCGCGCTTCAGCGCGTACGCGACCAGCAGCTGGCCGCGGAAGCCGACCTCGGTGTCGCCGCCGAGGCTCGAGCCCACCGCGAACGGCAGGACGAGCTCGGCCGCGATGCCGAGCTGAAGGCCCTCGTCGCGCTCGCCATAGAGGCGCACGTTCGCGCCGATCGCTCCGTCGCCGATGCCCGCGACGTCCGGGCTCGCGAAGCGCACGCCCCCGATCGACGGCGAGTCGCCGGTCTGCACCAGGATCACGGGGACGCGCAGCTGCACCTCCACGCGATCCGTCAGCCCGAGCGCACCGACGACGTGCCCGACCAGCCGATGATCGACGATCGCGCCCGCGCTCTCGCCGCGATCCGGCGCGCTGAGCACGAGCGGCGCGTGCGCGTAGTCGAACATCACGCCCGCGCTCCAGCGCAGATCGCCGAGCGTCGACGGAAGCTGCAGCGCGAGGCCGTCCTCGGTCGTCGGCGGCGCGGCGTAGCGGTCGAGCCGGAAGCCCTGCGCCTCCTGCGCGCTCGCGTCCGGCGTCGCGATCGCGATCAGCGAGAGCGCGGCGAGCGAGAGCGAGAGCGAGAGCACCCGCGCGAGCCGGGGAAACATCGAGTCTCCCATGGCTCAGCGCCCTCCCGAGTGGCGGCGGCGCGCGAGCACCGCCAGACCGAGCGCGAGCACCGCGAAGAACGCGAGCGGCGAGCCGCCCGAGCGCCCACCCGAGGCGCTGCACGCGCCCGAGCCGCGCACCTCCCAGCCCGGCATCGCGTCGATGCCGACGCTCGCGTCGTCCTCGCCCGCATCGGTGCCCGCATCGGTGCCGGCGTCGGGCATGCCGCCGTCGGGCATCCCCGCGTCGGTGCAGCCCGGCCCCTCGGGCCACGCGACATACGCGTCGGTCGACATCGTCGGATCGCAGCGCCGGCACGGGTCCGCCGGATCGGTCGCTCCTTCCGCGACGCACGCGCCGTCGATCTGGCAGCCGCTCGCGAGCGTCGTGGTGCACGCGTCGGCGTCCTCGTCGCACGCGTCGGTCGTGCACTCGAGACCGTCGCCGCAGTCGCGCGCCGCGCCGGCGCATGCCCCCGCGCCATCGCAGGCGTCGACGTCGGTGCAGAACGCGCCGTCGTCGCAGCCGGTGCCGCTCGCGAGCGCCGTGTACGCGCTCGCATCGATCGCGGGCTGGCAGGCCAGGCAGTCGTTCGCAGGATCGCGCGTGCCCTCCGCGACGCAGGCGCCGCCGATCACGCACGAGGTACCCGTCGTGTGCGTGCACATCGAGGTCGCCTCGTCGCACGCGTCGGTGGTGCAGTCGATCGCGTCGCTGCAGTCGCGCGCGCCTCCACCGCACGCGCCGGCTCCGTCGCACGCATCGGCGACGGTGCAGAACATCGCGTCGTCGCAGGTGGTGCCCGCCGCGAGCGGCGTGTAGGCGATGCCCGAGATCGCGGGCTGACACGCCATGCACGCGTTGCTCGGATCGAGCGCCCCGGCCGGCACGCACATGCTCGCGATCAAGCAGCCGCTCGCGAGCACGCTCGTGCACGCGTCCCCGCTCTCGTCGCACGCGTCGGTGGTGCAGCCGAGCGCGTCCGCGCAGTCGCGCGGTCCGCCCGACGTGCAGCCGCCCGCCGCGTTGCAGGCGTCGCCGACGCTACAGAACGCACCGTCGTCGCACGCGGTCGCGGCGCCGGGGTAGGTGCACGCCGTGCGGAGGGTGCCGCTGCAGGATCCGCCGCAGGTCGTGCCGGTGCCGACGCAGGCAGTGCGCGTCCCGAACGGAGCGCCGGTCTGCGCGCCGCACGCACCGAGCGCGCCCGGTCGGTTGCATCGCTCGCACTGTCCGGAGCAGCGCTCGTTGCAGCACACGCCGTCGGTGCAGAAGCCCGAGAGGCAGTCGGTGTCGAGCGTGCACGCGCCGCCGGGCGGCAGCTCGACCTCGCAGAACTGGTTGCAGCCGTCGCCGTTCGTCAGGCCGCCGTCGTCGCAGCCCTCGCCGAGCTCACGCACGCCATTGCCGCAGACCGCGACGCCGCCGCTGCGGACCTGGAAGCGCCACACGCCGGTCTCGCCGACGTTCGACGTCGTGCAGAGCAGGAGGATCGCCGCGGTGCGCGAGCCCGGCAGCTCGTAGAAGTCGACGCCGTTCCCCGCGTCGAAGCCCGCCTGCGCCGGCGTTCCGCCGAGGCCGCCGACGCCGCCGCTGGCATCGCCGGTCGTCCATTGGCAGCGGTTGTATCGGAGCTCGACGTCGAAGTCGCCGGCGGCGCCCATCGCGCTCGCGTCGGTGAGGATGACCTGGAAGTTGTTGTAGAGATCGACGTGGCTCGAGTAGTAGCCGACGTTGTGCCAGGTCGCGACGAAGCGGCCGGGGCTGACGTGCCAGTAGGCGAGGTTCTGCTCGGCGGGCAGCGTGCGGTCGCGGGTGTCGACGTCGCCCCACCAGGGGGCGATCATCGGCTGCGCGGCGACCGGGAACGCCGTGGGCGTGAACGCGCCCACCGGGCCGGCGAACGTCACGTTGCCGTTGTTGTTGACGTAGATGTTCGTCTGGGTGGTGCCGAAGAAATTGAGCCCGGTCGGGAACGCGCCGGCGAGGCTGATCACCGTGCTCGAGCCGTCGTCGTTGGGCGCGAGCGAGTCGGTGCCGAAGCCCGCGGGGCCGCCGAGACCGCCGATCAGCGTCGCCTGTGCCGAGGCGGTCGAGGTCGCTCCGAGCGCGAAGAAAGTGAGCGTGAGGGTGAGCGCGAGAGCGCCCCCCGAAGAAAGCCGAGACGAATGCATGAACCCCTCCGAATCCCGAGTGCACCGGCGGCGCGCGCGGACGGACGCGGAGAATAGAGCATTCAGCTACAGCGGATCAACACAGCGTCACCGTCAGGCCACGATCTCGGTACCGATGCCGCGATCGGTGAACAGCTCGAGCAGCGCCGCGTGCTGCATCCGGCCGTCGATCACGTGGCACTTCTTGACGCCGAGCTCGATCGCATCGAGCGCGCACTGCACCTTCGGGATCATCCCGCCGCTGATCACGCCGGCGTCGATCAGCCCGCGCACGTCGCCCGCCGACATCGACGACGCGACGCTGCCGCTCGCATCGCGCACTCCCTCGATGTCGGTCATCAGCACGAGCTTCTCGGCCTTCATCGCGGCGGCGATCGCGCCGGCGACGGTGTCGGCGTTGACGTTGAGCGAGCGTCCATCGGCGTCGACCGCGACCGGCGCGACGACGGGCACGAAGCCGCCGGCGACCAGGTGCTCGAGGATCTTCGTGCGCACCTCGACGACGCGACCGACGCGCCCGGGATCGACCACGCGACCCGACTTGGTGCGCATCTCGGCGACGCGCTCCGCTCGCAGGAACGCATCGTCCTTGCCGGACAGCCCCACCGCGCGCGCGCCGTGGTTGCACATCAGCGACACGATCTCCTGGTTCACGCGCCCGCCGAGCACCATCTCGACGACATCCATCGTGCGCTCGTCGGTCACGCGCAGGCCGTCGATGCGCTCGCTGACGACGCCGAGGCTCGAGAGCATCTCGTCGATCTGCGGCCCGCCGCCATGCACCACGATCGGCTGCAGCCCCACCAGCTTCATCAGCGTGATGTCGCGCGCGAACGAGTCGCGCAGCGCGGGGTCGATCATCGCGTGACCGCCGTACTTGATCACGAACGTGCGGCCGTGGAAGCGGCGGATGTACGGCAGCGCCTCGTGGAGGATCGACGCCTTGTGGATGAGGTCCTGCATGGGCGGCGCGTGGTGTAGCAGAGAGTGATGGGACGCGAGTCGGCGCGGCGCGCGATCACCGCGCGGACGCGAGCGCGGCCACCAGTGCGCTGTCGCCGATCTCGCCGATCAGGCGCCGCACGGTGGTGCCGTTCGCGCAGAGGCGATCGCCGACCAGGATGCGATGCGCGATCACCGCCGCCCCGTCGGCGGTGAGCCCGCGCGCGACGCTCTCGACGCGTACGTCTTCTTCTCCGACCACGCCACTGCGGAACGTCAGCTCCTCGGCGACCGGCGTGATCGCGCGCGGCGCGAGCCCCGCTGCGCGCGCGGCGACCGCGATCGCCTCGTCGCAGAAGTCGACGTAGGCGGGATGGTTCACGTGATCGAGGGGATCCATCCAGGTCCACCACGCGCGGAACGAGAACACGTGCGGCGCATGCGGCTCGATCGCGTGCGCGAGCTCGGGCATCTGCGGCGTGACGTCGCCGTTGGGCCCCGGCTCCTCGGGAAACGCCTCGAGCAGCGAGCGCGGCGCGCGCACCGGCTCGAGCGACTCCGACACGTGCACCCACTCCTGCCGCGCCGACGCGATCTCCCCCCGCGCCGAGCGCACCCGCAGCTCCCGCGTCGACAGCATCTCCCGCCGCATCCGCGCCACCCACGTCTTCGCCTCGAGCGGCTCCCCGTACGTCGCCTCGAGCGCGTGCCGCACGATCATGCTCCGCACCACGAACGCATTGCGCTCCGCGCGATACCGCGCCGGTGGCCACCCACCGGCGGTCGACGCCTCGACCGCGACCTCCTGCAAGAGCCGCCACACGTCCCCCGCCCGCGCCGCATCGCGCGCCGAGAACGAGTGCCGCGGCAGCATCGCGCTGGTCTCGAACATCGCGCCGCGCACGTACCCCGCCAGCCACGAGCAGGCAACGCGTGTTTCGCGCTGCGATGCGTGCTCGACGCCCCCCCCGGCGCCACCCTGAGGCATGGCTCGCATGCTGGACCCAGCGTCGGAACCATCAGCCCACGCCTTCTTGGTCGTCGAGAGCGATGCCGACATCGCGACCATGATCGCCTCCGTCGTGCGCGACCTCGGCGGTGGCGTGGTGGTGGTGCAGTCGATCGCTGCCGCCCGTAGAGCGTGGCCGGCGCGCGGTAGGATTCGGTTCCGATGACCCGCCCTTCGGTCGCGACCCTCAGATATCTCGTTTGTCTCGCGGTGCCGGCTCTGGTCGGATGCGGATCCCGAGCCTGTGCCAACTGCGACGAGTCGCGGTACTTCATGAGCGTAGGCAACGACGTCAGCGAGATATACGGAGGTCCGACCTGGGGTGGATCGACGGTGTTCTTCGGCTCGCAACTGGAACGGGTTCGCGTGCATCTGCCGGTGCGCGTGGAGCCTGAGCGAGAAATGGTGGAGTTCTTCGATGGCGAGACTCCCTTGGAAATCGCTGGTGTGTTTCGGCCGGACGTCGCCGCGCCCGCGGACTGTTTCGTCGCGGTCATCGAGTACGACATCGAGTTCCTCCCCGACGGCGAGTACCTGATGGTGCACCGCCGCTCGTCCGCTCCACCCGGTCTGCGCTACGGCCATGAGCCCTGGTCGATGTTCGAGGGCGAGGAGGCTGTGCTCACGCGGCTGATCCTCGATGGAGACGCGCGCGCCGCCGCGCGCGCCGACGCCGGCCCTTGAGCGGGTCAACTCGCGAAGGCACTCGACGAGATCGACGAAGTCCGCGGGAACGTCGGGGCTCATCGCCGGCCGCGGATGATCCGGCCGGGCATCTCGGCGCGCGTGTAGGTCGGGATCTCCCGTCCCGCGAACGCCCACTGCTGCTTCGTCAGCGTCCACACCATCGCGATCCGCTCGTCGACGGTGGACGTGTCCCGCGGATCCGTGAGCTCCTCGTCGCCGAGCGCGACCTTCCGGATCGGCCACGCCGCACGCGCCTTGCGCCGCTCTTCGAACGTCGACACGGGATCGGATTCTAGCACGCAGGATCGGCCCTCGGACGCGTGTCCAGCCCCTCGCGTCCAGCCCCTGGACTCGCCGCGCACGTAGGCCGTTCGGTGCGCCACCGCGTGTTGACTGCATCGTGCTGCACTCACAGACTGCGATGAGTGACTGCAAGCCGTCATCTCACGATCCGCAACGTGCCGCCGGACGTGGTTCGCGCGCTGGAGCGGGAGAAGAAGCGGCGCGGCACGTCGCTCAACGAGACGGTGAACGCGCTGCTGCGGCGCGCGCTCGGCGTCGCGCCGGCCGAAGACGCGCAGGAGAACGGGCTGCGGGCCCACGCGGGCGGATGGACCGATCGCGACGTCGAGGAATTCGAGCGCGCCACCGCGGTGTTCGAGCAGATCGATCCGGAGCTCTGGCGTTGATCGGAGCGAAGGCGTGAAGGGCAGGCTCTGCCTGGACACGTCCGCGTACAGCCATTTCCGTCGCGGCGCCGAGGCCGCGGTCGAGGCGATCGTCGCCGCGCGGATCGTCTACGTGCCTTCCATCGTGCTCGGCGAGCTGCGCGCCGGGTTCCTCGCCGGAGCGCGGGCCGAGCGGAACGAGCGTGAGCTCCGACGGTTCCTCGCCGAGCCGATCGTCGAAGTGCTCGACGTCGACGACGACGCGTCCGCCGCGTACGCCGAGATCGTCGTCGAGCTCCGGCGCGCCGGTACGCCGGTTCCGACGAACGACGTCTGGATCGCGGCGCTCGCTGCCCGCGAGAGCGCGACCGTGCTCACGTACGACCGTCACTTCGAGTGGATCCGACGTGTCGCCTCGCGCGTGCTCGACCGCCCGTGATCCGGGCGGCGACGAGCTCGCGCGCATGCGGTCGTCGAGCCGTTCCGAGTTGCGGAAGGAGCGGCCGGGCCCAATGCTCGGCCGCGAATGATCGAGCTGCGAGATGTTCCTCCCGAGCCCCAGGTGCCCGAGAGCCAGCGCGGTGCGAGCTCGCTGTCGCTGCGCTACGAAGACGTGGTCCAAGACGGACGCCTGAAGCTCGAGCCGGTGACGCACGCGGTGAGCTCGGCGGTGTGGCGGCGCGCGCTCGACAATCATCCGTTCGTGCAGCACCTGCTCGCCGAGCGGATCCTGCCGATCCTGTCGCGCCTGCGGGTCGAGGCGGGCGGCGGACCGGTGTCGGTGCGTGAGCCGGTGCAGACGCACGGCACCTTCCAGTTCGTGCGCACCGTCGACGAGGAGCATCGGATCCGCATCCGGCTCGACATGTGGGGCGAGCTCCGCGGCGTGCCGGGGCTCACGCACGCGCCGCCGCCCGAGCCCGGCATCGAGCCCACGCCGATCGGACGCATGATCGCGGAGCACGTGCTGACGCGTCCCTTCGATCCGCCGGAGAGCCGGCAGGTCGACGAGATCCCCGGGGGGCTTCCCGAGGACGTGCCGATGCACGACTCCGACTGGCAGCCGCCGCTGAGCGTGCTGACGCTGCCGCGCGGCGCGAAGGCGATCGACGACGCGTTCGCGCTCGATCCCTGCCCGATCGTGTTCGGCCTCGGACACACCGACAGCAACCAGCACGTGAACTCGCTGGTCTATCCGCGCCTGCTCGAGGAGGCCGCGCTGCGGCGCTTCCACTCGCTCGGCCTCAAGCCCGAGATGTTCGCGCGCTTCGTCGATCTCTCGTTCCGCAAGCCCTGCTTCGCCGGCGATCGCATGCGCATCATGGTGCGCGCGTACCGGCTCGGCGAAGAGCTCGGCGTGCTCGGCGCGTTCATCACCTCGGGCGAGGCGATCACCGCCGGCGCGGAGCCGAGCGCGCGAGCCCACTGCTTCGCGCGCATGCAGTTCACGCCCTGACGAGCGTGACCTTCAAAGGATGTAGCGCGCGAGATCCTCGTTCGACATCACCGGCGAGAGCGTCGCGCGGACCTTCTCGCCGTCGATCACCACGTCCTCGCCGCTCATCTCGGGCGCGCGATAGGAGAGGTCCTCGAAGAGCGCCTCGAGGATCGTGTGCAGGCGCCGCGCGCCGATGTTCTCCGCGCGCTCGTTCGCCAGCGTCGCGTACTCCGCGATCGCGCGGACCGCGTCGTCGGTGATCTCGACCTTCACGCCCTCGGTCTCGAGGAGCGCCTTGTACTGCTTGGTGAGCGCGTTGCGCGGCTCGCTGAGGATGCGGACGAAGTCGTCCTCGCCGAGCGCCTCGAGCTCGACGCGGATCGGGAAGCGGCCCTGCAGCTCGGGGATCAGATCACTGACCTTCGCGACGTGGAACGCGCCCGCCGCGACGAAGAGCACGTGATCGGTGCGCACCGGCCCGTACTTCGTGCTGACGGTGCTGCCCTCGACCACTGGCAGCAGATCGCGCTGCACGCCCTCGCGCGACACGTCGGGACCGCCGTGCGCCGACTGCCGGCCCGCGATCTTGTCGATCTCGTCGAGGAAGATGATCCCCGCCTGCTCGGTGCGCGTCACCGCCTCGCGCTGCACGCGATCCATGTCGACGAGCTTGCCCGCCTCCTCGGCCTCGAGCGCCTTGCGCGCGTCGCGCACCTTCACCTGCCGGCGCTTGGTCTTTCCTTTGAAGCCGGGCAGCTGCGAGAGCATGTCGCGGAAGTTCACCTCCATCTCTTCCATGCCGTGCTGCCCGAAGATCTGCATGAACGGCGCGCCGCTGTCGGCGACGTCGATCTCGACCTCCTCTTCGTCGAGATCGCCGGCGCGCAGGCGCGTGCGGATCTCGCTCGCCTCGCGCTCGCTGACCGCGACCTGCTGCGCGTTCGGCGGAGGCGTGACCAGGAACGCACCGAAGGGCCCGGCCGGACGCTGCGCCTGCGCGGGCTGCGCGGGCGCGGACTGCCCGTCCTTCTGCGCGAGCAGGCGGATCAGCCGCTCCTCCGCGGCCTCCTGCGCGCGCGCCTGGACGTTCTCCATCTCTTCCGCGCGCACCAGCTGGATCGCGTTCTCGACCAGGTCGCGCACCATCGACTCGACGTCGCGGCCGACGTAGCCGACCTCGGTGAACTTGCTCGCCTCGACCTTCACGAAGGGCGCGTTCGCGAGCTTCGCGAGGCGGCGCGCGATCTCGGTCTTCCCGACCCCGGTCGGGCCGATCATGATGATGTTCTTGGGCGCGATCTCGTCGCGCAGCTCGGGCGAGACCTGCTGGCGGCGCCATCGATTGCGCAGCGCGATCGCGACGGCCTTCTTCGCCTTGTGCTGCCCGACGATGTAGCGATCGAGCTCGCCGACGATCTCGCGCGGAGTGAAGGTGCGTACGCCGGTCATCCGCCGATCTCCTCGACCACGATGTTGGAATTCGTATAGACGCAGATCTCGCCCGCGACGCGCAGCGCCTCACGCGCGATCTCGGCGGGCGGCAGCTCGGTGTGCCGCATCAGCGCGCGCGCCGCCGCGAGCGCGTACGGACCACCCGAGCCGATCGCGATCACGCCGCCCGGCTCGCCCTCGACCGAGTCGGGCTCGATCACGTCGCCGGTGCCGCTGATCAAGAGCGTCGCGCTCTCGTCCATCACGACGAGCATCGCCTCGAGTCGGCGCAGGTATCGATCGGTGCGCCAGTCCTTCGCGAGCTCGACGGCCGCGCGGTGCAGGCCTCCCTCGCGCCCGCCGCGCACGTGCTCCTTGAGCTTCGCCTCGAAGCGCTCGAGCAGCGTGAACGCGTCGGCGCTCGCGCCCGCGAACCCGGCGACGACCTTGCCTTCCGCGATGCGGCGCACCTTGCGCGCGCCGGACTTCATCACCGTCTGACCCAGCGAGACCTGCCCGTCGCCAGCCATCGCGGCGTGGGTGCCGGGACCACCACCCGGCGCGGGGCGGCGCACCGCGACGATCGTGGTGGAACGAAATCGGTCGTCGCTCATCGTGGGCACGCTCCGGGCAGAGGAAGCGGGCAAACTAAGGCCACCACCCAGCGAGTCAAGGCCGACAATTGCGTGCTCCTCGTGCGATCCGCGTAGGCTCCGAGCGTGGTGCACGAGGACGAGCTGCAGCGGCAGATCGCGCTCTTCCTCGCGTGGCTGCGCGACGAGCGACGCAGCCCCGAGTCCACGCTCCGCACGTACGGCCGAACGCTCGAAGAGCTGCGCGCATTCGTGCTCCGCGAGCAGCTGCCCGCGGACGCGCGAAGGCTGACCCTCGTGATGCTGCGCGGGTTCCTGGCGCAGCTCTGGGGCGACAACGCGAGCTCCACGCTCGCACGCAAGATCGCGACGCTGCGCTCGTTCTTCCGCTATCTGCTGCGTCGCGGGATCACGAGCGCGAACCCCGCGGCGGGCCTGCGCTCGCCGAAGGTGGCGCGACCGCTTCCGCGCTTCCTGACGGTCGACGAGGCGTTCCGCGTCGTCGAGGCGCCCGCCCAGGACGCGCACCGCGACGAGCCGCTGCGCCTGCGCGACACCGCGATCCTCGAGCTGCTCTACGGCGCAGGCCTGCGCGTCAGCGAGCTCGCCGGGCTCCGCATCGAGGCGATCGATCACGACGCGCGCCTCGTCCGCGTGATGGGCAAGGGCCAGAAGGAGCGCATCGCACCGTTCGGCGGGAGCTGCGCGGCCGCGCTCGACGCGTGGCTCGCGGTGCGCGGCTCGCTCGTGACCGAGAAGACGATCCCAGTGAGCGCGCTCTTCCTCGGGCGACATGGCACCCACCTCACCGTACGGCAGGTGCAGAACGTCGTGCGGCGCTACGGCGCGCTCGGCGCGGCGCGGGGCGATCTGCACCCGCACGCGCTGCGGCACACCTGCGCGACCCACCTGCTCGACGCCGGCGCCGACCTGCGCACGATCCAGGAGCTGCTCGGCCACGCGAGCCTGGCGACCACGCAGCGCTACACGCACGTCACCGTCGATCGACTGATGGCCGTCTACGACAAGGCGCACCCGCTCGCGCACGACGACGACGACGGGCCCTGAGCGGCGGGATCGCGACGTGGCAGCGACACGATGAACGTGGTCCCGCGCCATGCACTCGAGGTACGCCCAGCGTGAGATCGCGCGACTCCGCGAGCGCGACGTCGCTGATTCGGGTCGGGAGGGCTATCCTGGTGACGCGTAAAAGTGTAGCTATGTTGATCTGAATGGCTGCACGCGTCCTGATCGCCGATGACTATCCGGACGCGAGAGAGATGCTCGCCGAGCTGGTCGGCTATCTCGGCTACGAGGCGGCATGTGCGGAGAACGGGCGAGAGGCGGTCGAGCGCGCGATCACGTTCCGGCCCGACGTCGTGCTGATGGACATCGCGATGCCGGAGCTCGATGGTCGCCAGGCGACGGCGATGATCAAGTCCGATCCCCGGACCCGTGACGCGATCGTGATCGCCGTGACCGGTCAGGCGGTCGGCGGCCAGTCCGCGGAGCAGGTCTGTCCGGGCTGCGACATGCTGCTGATCAAGCCGGTGCCGCCCGAGCGGCTCGCCGAGGCGCTGCGCAGCGTGCTCGCCGCCCCGCGTCCCTGAGCCTACGGGGCGAGCACTCCCGCCGAGTCAGCGGCCTGCCCCGACATCGTCGCGCGCGCTCCCGACGCGCGCGACGAGCTCTCGCACGATGGCGGCGTCGAACGGCTTGTCGATCAGCCGGATCCCGCGGCTCTCGAGCGCGAGCTCGACGTCGTGGCTCGCGCCGCCGCTCATCGCGATGATGCGGCCGTGCATGCTCGGATCGATCTCGAGGACCGCGTCGGCCAGCTCGACGCCGTGCATGTCGGGCATCGCGAGATCGCAGAGCACCACGTCGAAGCGCTCGCCGCGGCGCATGCGCTCGATCGCGGCCTGCGGATGGCCCTCGTCGACGACCTCGTGCGCGGCGAGCAGCCGTCGGAGCGCCGTTCGCAGGAGCCGCTCGTCGTCGACGACCAGCACGCGGAGCCGCGTCGTCGGCGTTGCCGCAGGCGGCGACGGCTCGCTCGCGGCACCGTGCGCAGGAGGGGTGGTGGCGACCGAGAGCACCACCTCGACCACGGTGCCGACGCCGGGCCTGCTGCGCAGCTCGATGCGCCCGCCGAACGACTCGATGATCGAGCGACCGACCCACAGCCCGAGGCCGCTGCCGCCGTCGGTCGCACGCGTCGTGAAGAAGGGCTCGAACGCGCGAGCGACCGCGGCGTCGTCCATGCCGATGCCGTCGTCCTCGACGCACAGCGCGACGCCGTCGGGGACCTCACGCGCCGAGACGCGCACGATGCCGACGCGCTCGGCGGCACGGAGCGCATGGCCGGCGTTGAGCAGGAGGTTGAGGAGCACCTGGACGAGCCGCGCGCCATCGGCGAGGACGCGCGGGAGCTCCGGCGCGATCCGGACGTCGAGCCGGGCGTGCTGCAGCAGGACGTGAGCCGCCGTGCGCACCGCCGTCTGGATGCTCGGCGCGAGATCGATCCCGCCGGGGTCCAGCGGTCGCGACTCGGTGCCGGCGCGCAGATCCTCGACGATGCGCGCGAGACGGCGTGTGCCTGCGAGCGCCTCGTCGATGGGTGCGCCGAGCTCGGCCACCTCGCCGCCCCGCGCGATCGTGTCGCGCGCGTGCTCGAGGTTGGCGCGCATGAACGCGAGCGGGTTGTTGAGCTCGTGCGCGACGCCGAGCGCGAGACGGCCGAGCGACGCGATCCGATCGTCGAGCGCGGCGCGGCCGCGGAGCGCCTCGCGCTCGCTGAGGTCGATCGCGCACATCACGAGCATGTCGCCGGCGCGTGCGATCCGTCCGTGCAGACAGCGCGGCAGCCCGTTCGCGCCGCTGTCGATCCCCCGCAAGCGAACGTCGAACGCGCGCGGCTCGCCGCCCTCCGCGACGCGTACCAGGTCCATGCGGAGCAGACGGCCCGCCTCGAGATCGCTGATGCGCGAGCCGACGAGCTCCTCTCGCGTGCGGCCCATGATCTCGGTCGCGGTCCGGTTGCAGCTCGTGATCTCGAAGTCGGTCACCCGGCCACGATCGCCGGGCAGCGGGCGGAGCTCGAACACCGCGGCGGGCGTCGCGTCGAGCGTGACGTGGCGCATCTCGGCCGCGTGCACGAGCGCGCTCACGTCACGGCTGAACACCGCGACGGCGCAGATCTCGCCATCGAGCTCGAGCGGCACGAAGCTGACGTCGAGGTGCCTCCTCGCGCCCCGGAGCTCGAGCTCGAGCGTCTGCCGCGCGCGCTCGCCCTCGAAGCCTCGCCGGAAGTGATCACGGAACCACTCGAAGAGCGGCACCGGCGTCGCCTCGAGCGAGCTCGCGCCCACCCTGACATCGGCGCCGAACGCGTCCTGGTACTCCCTCGCGAACACGTCGTTGGTGAAGAGCACCCGGCGATCGCGGGCGAGCACCAGCACTGCGTCGAGCGGGTTCTGCTGCACCGCCGCGGCGGCGATGCGTCCTTCTTCCGCGTGCACCAGGCGGCTCTCGAGCTCCTGCACGCGCGCCCGCAGCTCGGCGTTCTCCGCGAAGAGGCGCTCGGCCTCGGCGCGGAGCGCTTCCGCGTCGCCGGAGGGCGGGAGGGGGGGGCGAGACGTCTTCGGGACGACCATGCGTTGCGGGGTGCCTCCCTGAGGTCTCGACCAGGATGCCCGAAATGGCGTCCCGCGTGCCGGTCCTTCTCTACAGCTCCCATCCGAGCCCGCCGACCATGCCGACGACGGGCTCCCCGGAGATCCACGTCGGGTGCACGTCGATCGAGACGACGAGCGGATCGAGGTGCAGCGCGGCGCGCGCGTCGAGCCCGAAGAGCGGCGCGCCGCGGATGCAGCCCGCCTGCTCGCCGCAGCCCCACGCGAAGTCGAGCGACGGCCCGCCCGCGAGGTGCAGCGGGCCGAGGTGCGTCCCGATCATCGCGGTGTTCCAGAGCACGCCCTGCGCGCTGCCGCCGCGCGGTCCCGACGTGAGCACGCCGGCGAGACCGTGGCTCTGCGCGTACACCGAGAGCCACGGCAGCGGGCGAACGCCGAGCCGCACCGCGACGCCACCGAGCGCCCCCTGCACGTCCCCGAGGAAACCACCGCCCTCGGCGGAGATGCCCACGACCACCGGCCCGTCGGCGGCAGCGCGCGACGGCGCGCACGGAGCGACCGTGGCGAGCACGAAGCTCAGCGCGAGCGAGGCGAGGGAGCGGTGCATCTCTCATCCGTCGAGCAAGCTGCGGGCCGCCGCGCCGCGAGCGCCGTGACGTAGCGCCACGGGGCACGAGCGCAGGAGCACGGCTGCACGAGCACGACCGCCGCGTCAGCGAGCGTCGGGCGGCGGCTCGCGGAACACGAGCTCGCCGCGCCCCTCGTTCGTCACCGTGACCACGGCGCGTCCCTCTTCCTCGACCGCGACCCACGGGAAGCCCTGCTCGATCTGCTCGGACTCCAGCGGAAAGCGTCCGAGCTCGAGCTCGGGCCGCCCCTCGCGCACCACGATCCACCGGTGCTCTTCGATCTCTGGCAGACAGCGGCGCGACTCCTCCCGAACGCTGACGCGCTCGCCGGCCGCGCGCGTCTCCACCTCGGAGAACGGGCAGCGCCCCTCGTCGTGCGCCATCGAGAAGCGCGCGATGAAGAGGAAGATCCCGATCGCGGCGAACGCAGGGAAGATGGCGATCGCGATCACCGCCCAGCGCGGGATCGGCAGCTTGCGCATCACGCGCTGGCCTCGCCGATCTCCACCGCGCTCGCGCCCTCCGCTCGGTCGACCCGCGCCCGCACCTCACGCGCGCCGACCGCGTCGAGCCACGCCTCGAGGTCCACCAGCGCGCGCGCCGAGAGCGCCTCACCGCGCTCGCGCTTGCCGATCTTCTTCCGCGTGTCGCCGGCGGCCGGCGCGATCGACGGGAACATCGAGAAGATCACGTTGGACGGCTGGAACTTCTGCTTGGCCTCGGGCGCGCGGCGCAGGTGGCGCCACAGCGAGCCGAGCGCGGTCGTGCCCGGAGGAAGCGCGATCTCGAGGCCCAGCGCGCGCCGCGCGAGCAAGGTCCCGAGCACCAGCCCGCACGCCGCGCTCTCGACGTAACCCTCGACGCCCGTGATCTGACCCGCGAGGTGCACGCCCGGCGCCGCACGGAGCGAGAGATCGTCGTCGAGCGCGCGCGGCGCGTCGACGAACGTGTTCCGGTGCACGCTCCCGAAGCGCAGGAACTCCGCGCGCTCGAGCCCGGGGATCAGCGCGAAGACGCGCTTCTGCTCGGCGTGCTTCATGCGCGTCTGGAAGCCGACGATGTTGTACGCGCTCCGATCGACGTCCTCGGGGCGCAGCTGCACGACGGCGTACGGCCAGCGACCGGTGCGCGGATCGTCGAGCCCGACCGGCTTCATCGGACCGAAGGAGAGCGTGCGCGGCCCGCGCTCGGCCATCACCTCGATCGGCAGGCAGCCCTCGAAGTACTTCGCCTCCTCGAACTCGCGCGGCGCGACCTTCTCGGCGTCGAGCACCGCCTGCACGAAGCGCTCGTACTCCTCGCGGTTCAGCGGGCAATTGACGTACGCGTCGTCCTCGCCCTTGTCGTAGCGGCTCGCGCGGAAGGTCTTGGTCTCGTCGATCGACTCGGCGGCGAGGATCGGCGCGATCGCGTCGTAGTACGCGATCTGCTCGCTGCCGATCGCGCGCGCGAGATCTTGCGCGAGCGCCTCGCCGGTCAGCGGCCCGGTCGCGAGCACCACCGGGCGCTCGTCGGGGATCCGATCGACGATGCGGTGCTCCACGCGAATCCGCGGGTGCGCCTCGATCCGGCGGGTCATCTCCCGCGAGAACACCTCGCGATCGACCGCGAACGCGCCGCCCGCCGGCACCTGCGCGACGAGCCCGGCGCTCATCACGAGCGAGCCCGCGCGGCGCATCTCTTCCTTGAGCAGCCCGACGGCGTTGGCGAGCGCGGCGCCACGGAAGGAGTTCGAGCAGACGAGCTCGGCGAGCCCGTCGCCGTGCTGCGCCGCGGTGCGCGCGTGCGGCTTCTGCTCGAGCAGCGTGACGTGCACGCCACGCTCGGCGAGCTGCCAGGCGCACTCGCAGCCCGCCAGGCCTCCGCCGACGATCGTGACGCGTTCCTGCATCGGGCGCGGAAGGTAGCCGCACGGGCGCGGGCGCGCACCCTCGACGCGGCGAGCACTCCTGTGGGCTCAGCGGCTGTCTGAAAATCGGCTCGCCCGCTCCGGGGCGAGCACTCCTGTGGGCTCAGCGGATCCGGCGGAACGCGCCGCGCTCGTCGGGCTCTGCGAGACCGAGCAGCGTCAGCGTCATGAGCGCGATCTGCACGCGCGCGGCGGAGAGCCGGGTCGCGCGCACGAGGTCGTCGACGTGCGTCGGAACGCCCTCCAGCAGCGCGAAGACCGCGCGCTGATCTTCGTCGTCGAGGCGCGGCGCGCGAGCGCGGGCCGTCCTCGTGGGTCTCGCCGGCCGCTCTCCGGTCACGATCTCGATCACGTCTCGGGCGCTGCGACACGCGCGTGCCGTGCCGGCGGCGAGCAGCGCCACCCCGCCCTCGCCGCGGGCATCGTCGACGCTCCACGGCGTCGCGAGCAAGGGCCGTCCGAGGGCCCGCGCATGGGCCGCCGTCGAGAGCGCGCCCGACCGCACCGGCGACTGCACGACGAGGACGACGCGCGCGAGGGCCGCGATCAGCCGGTTGCGCGCCAGGAACGAGTGGCGGCGCGCCGAGAGGTCGTCTGCGAGCTCGCTGATCACCGCGCCGTTCTCCGCGATGCTCCGGAAGAGCGGCGCGTGGGCGCGCGGGAAGGGTCGGTCGAGTCCCCCCGCGAGCACCGCGATGCCGAGCCCGCCACCCTCGAGCGCGCCGCGGTGCGCAGCGGCGTCGATGCCCTCGGCCCCGCCCGAGACGACGACGAAGCCAGCGCCCGCGAGATCGCGCGCGATGCGGTGCGCGATCGCGAGTCCATCGGCGCTCGCTCGCCGCGTTCCGACGATCGCGACGGCGTGATCGAGGAACGGGAGCTGGCCCTCGACGCGGAGCCGCGCGGGAGGGTCGCGCAGCTCGTCGAGCGATGCGGGCCAGGCCGGATCGCTCGGATCGAAGTCCCAGCGGGAGGAGGAGAGGCAGGTCTGGTGGATGCGCACGGGGCCGCATATCGAGGCGAGCCGCCGCCAGGTTGCGCCCGCGCACGACACGCACTTGGCCTCGGGCGCGGACGCGTGTACATCCGGGGCCATGCTCGAGAAGACGGATCTCGTGGTGGGCACCGGGGACGAGGCGGTGGCCGGCAAGAAAGTGTCGGTCCACTACGTCGGCACCCTCACCAGCGGCTCGAAGTTCGACAGCTCGCGCGATCGCGACGAGCCCTTCGAGTTCAGGCTCGGTGGTGGCCAGGTGATCAAGGGCTGGGACGAGGGCGTCGCGGGCATGCGCGTCGGGGGGATGCGCAAGCTCGTGATCCCGCCCGAGATGGGCTACGGCAAGCGCGGCTTCCCGCCGGTG
Organism: Myxococcota bacterium; assembly: GCA_030855295.1. GTDB lineage: Bacteria > Myxococcota_A > Polyangia > Polyangiales > Sandaracinaceae > Sandaracinus. The sequence goes on from JALYRN010000002.1 coordinate 23,687, forward strand.
ATCCCGCCCGACTCGACGCTCGTGTTCGAGATCGAGCTGCTCGGCGTCGCTTGAGCGGTCGCCTCGCTCGAGCGCGCGCGTGAGCTCGATCTGGACCGTCGTCACGATCATCGAGGCCCTCTGGGTCACGGGGCTCGCGGCGTGGATCATCCTCGAGCGCCGATCTCCAGTGGCGACGCTGGCGTGGATCCTCACGCTCGCGTGGCTGCCGGCGGTCGGGATCCTCGTCTACTACTTCATCGGGCCACGCCGGCTGCAGCGACGGCGCATGAAGCGCGCGCACTCGACGAAGCTCGTGCAGAGCGCGATCGAGACGATCGAGGACGAGACCGGGGATCCGACGCGCGCCGAGATCGCGCGACTGGTGGTGCGCGCGGGCGAGGCGGCGCCGCTGCACGCAGAGCGCGTCGATCTGTACACCGAGGGCAAGGAGTGCTTCGACGCGCAGCTCGCGGCGATCGCGGCCGCGAAGCACCACGTCCACCTGACCTATTACATCTGGTACCCCGACGCGGTCGGGACGCGCTTCCGCGACGCGCTGATCGCCAAGGCGAAGGAGGGCGTCGAGGTGCGCCTCCTGCTCGACTGGATCGGCGCGTACCCGACCTCGAAGCGCTTCCTCGCGCCGCTCGAGCAGGCCGGCGGCAAGGTCGCGTGGTTCAACCCGGTCACGCTGACGCGGCTGCGCCCGCGGTACACGAACTTCCGGACGCACCGGAAGATCGTCGTGTGCGACGGCACGGTCGGGTTCACCGGCGGGATGAACATCAGCGACGAGCAGACGGTCGAGCGCTACGCCGATCGCGCGTGGCGCGACACGCACATCCGCGTCGAGGGCGCCGCGGTGCGCTCGCTGCAGCGGGTGTTCATCGAGGACTGGCACTACGCGACCGGCGAGATCGCGAACGGTCCGCAGTACCTCAAGCGCGCGAACGCCAAGCTCGGTGACACCCGCCACGAGCACCTCGTGCAGATCGTCGCGTCGGGCCCGGACGGCGACATGTACGCGGTGCACAAGCTCTTCTTCGCGTCGATCGCGTCGGCGCATCAGCGGGTGCGCGTCACGACGCCGTACTTCGTGCCCGACGAGGCGATCGTCAGCGCGCTGGTCACCGCCGCGATGCGCGGAGTGGCGGTCGAGCTGATCGTGCCGGCCGCGGGCGACAGCCTGCTGGTCGATCTCGCGGCGCGCTCGTACTTCCCCGAGCTGCTCGTCGCGGGCGTGAAGATCTACGAGTACCTGCCGCGGTTCATCCACGCGAAGACGATCGTGATCGACGGAGATCTCTCGATCGTCGGCAGCGCGAACATCGACAACCGCAGCTTCCGTCTGAACTTCGAGATCTGCGCGGCGGTCTACGGACAGGAGCTCGCAGCGAAGCTCTCGGCGGCGTTCGACGACGACCTCGCGGAGTGCCGTGAGGTGAAGTCGCGGCAGCTCGAGCGCGAGTCGCTCGTCCGGCGGCTCGGCGAGTCGACCGCGCGCCTCTTGTCTCCGATGCTGTGACTGCGCTCCTCGGCCTTTTCTAGACAGGGCGCTTCGGGGCCGGCGTTCGCGCGCCGCCGCCGCGGCGGCCGAAGCGTCCCGACGGAGCCGCGCCGCGCTCGGCGCGCTTGCGGGCGTGGATCGACAGCGAGCCCTTGCCGTGGGCGGGCGGCACCAGCGCGCTCGCGTGGCTGCCGACCAGGTCGCCGCGCTTCGCCTCGATCAGCGCCTCGCGCGCGAGCTCGTGGTGCTGCGGATCCCAGTAGAGCAGCAGCGCCTTCTGCTTGCGCTTGTCGCGCAGGTCCTTGGCGGTCGTGACCGGCTCGCGCGTGAACGGATCGAGGTCCGTCCAGTACATGCAGGTCGCCATCGACATCGGGGTCGGGATGAAGTCCTGCACCTGGCGCGGGCGCACGCCGCGCTTCTTGAGCCAGAGCGCGAGCTCGATCATCGCGCCGAGCGTCGAGCCGGGATGGCCGGAGATGAAGTACGGGACGAGGTGCTGGTCCTTGCCGGCGGCCTCCGATGCGCACTGGAACTGCTCGGCGAAGCGCTCGTAGCTCTCGACGCCGGGCTTCTTCATCTTGTCGAGCACCTCGGGATCGACGTGCTCGGGCGCGACACTGAGCTGTCCGCCGGTGTGGTGCTTCGCGAGGTCGCGCACGAACTCGGGGCTGCGCTCCGCGAGGTCGTAGCGCACGCCGCTCGCGACGAAGACCTTCTTCACGCCCTTCTCGCTGCGCACCTTCTTCAGGAGATCGACGAGCGGATCGTGATCGGTCTCGAGGTTCTCGCAGATGCCGGGGTGCACGCACGAGAGGCGGCGACAGGCGCGCTCGATCTTCTCGTCCTTGCACTTCATCGCGTACATGTTCGCGGTCGGACCGCCGACGTCGCTGATGACCCCGCGGAAGTCGTCCATGCGGCGGAGCGCGCGCACCTCGCGCAGCACGCTCTCGGCGCTGCGCCACTGGATGACGCGCCCTTCGTGCTCGGTGATCGAGCAGAACGTGCAGCCGCCGAAGCAGCCGCGCATCGTCACGATCGAGTGCCGCACCGTCTCGAACGCGGGGATCTTCTCGTCGTACGACCAGTGCGCGCGCCGCGAGAACGGCAGGTCGTAGAGCTCGTCCATCAGCGCGGTGTCGAGCGGCTCCGCGGGCGGGTTGAAGTAGACCGCCTGCACGCCGTGCGGCTGCACGAGCGGGCGACCGTTGCCGGGGTTGGTCTCGTGCTGGAACGCCCGCGACATCTCGGCGAACGCGCGCTTGCTCTCGGCGTCGGCGCCCGCGACCTCTTCGTACGAAGGAAGGAAGAGGGTCTTGCCGTCGACGACGTAGCGGCTCTTCGGGAGCTCCTCCCACTGACCCTTGCCGCGCACGTACGCGGTGCCGCGCACGTCGCGGATCTCGTCGATGCGCGCGCCGTCGCGCAGGCGATCCGCGACCTCCCAGACCGGGCGCTCGCCCATGCCGAAGATCAGCAGATCGGCCTTGGCGTCGAGCAGGATCGATCGGCGGACCTGATCGCTCCAGTAGTCGTAGTGCGCGATGCGCCGCAGCGACGCCTCGATGCCGCCGATCACGACCGGCACGCCCGGCATCGCCTGCCGCACGAGGTTCGAGTAGACGATCGTGGCGCGGTTCGGGCGCGCGCCGGGGCGGCCGCCGGGCGAGTACTGATCCTCGGACCGCACCTTCTTCTGCGCGGTCAGCTTGTTCAGCATCGAGTCGAGGTTGCCCGCGGTGATGCCGACGAAGAGGCGCGGTCGCCCCATGCGCAGCACGTCCTCGGGGACGCCCTCCCCAGAGGCCGTCCAGCGGGGCTGCGCGATCATCCCGACGCGGTAGCCGCGCGCCTCGAGGAAGCGACCGATCAGCGCGCCGCCGAACGCCGGATGGTCGACGTAGGCGTCCCCGTTGACGATCAGCACGTCGAGCTCGTCCCAGCCGCGCGCCTCCATCTCGGCGCGGGTGGTCGGCAGGAACGTCCGGAGATCGCGCGCCGGAGCGCCGGAATCACGGCTCCGGCGCAGCTGAACGTAGTCGCCCATCGGGGACCTTCACCCTAGCAGTGATGGGGGAAGGTGCGATCGGGCTTCACGCTCGGCTGCGCCGAGCTCGCGGCGCGAGCCTCACGACGGGACGAGCACACGGAGGTCGGACGCCACACCGAGCAACGTCGAGAACGGATGCTCGCGACGCAGCGTCGCGCGTGGAGTCTCGAGGCGCGCCGCCGCTGGAAGGCTCCAGGCAGGCGCTCGATCCGAGCCGCCGCAGGCCGCCGGCCCGAACAGCCATCGTCGCGCGAGCGCGTCCGGACCGATCGTCAGCGCCGCCGCGATCCAGGCGTTCGAGAGCTCGACCCCAGGGCGATCCCACAGCTCCTCGGCGTCGTCGGCGTCCGGCGCCGGCGGGAGCAATGGGGCGGCGGCATCGCCGAGCAGCGCCGTCAGCGTACCCAGCGCGCGATCGATCGGGCTCGCTCGTCGCTCTTCCGGGGGAGCGACGGCACGTGGAAGGCGTTCGGTGCCGCCCTCCTCGTCGATCTGACGAACGCGACCGTCGCGTCCGCGATGCAGCACCCGTGACGAGCCGCGCTCGTCGGAGAGCCGCTCGATTCGGCCGGCGAGGTCGCGCTCGATCACCAGCGTCGCGCCACCGCGCTCTGCGCGCATGATCGCACCGTTCCGTGCGCGCACGAGGCGCGCCTCGTCCGAGCCCTCCGAGATCGCGACCAGCGCATCGTCATCGTAGGCCAGCCGAACGGTACGATCGCCGACGACGACTCTCACCAGCTGCCCTCGTGTGTTGCGCGCGAGCTCGCGAACGGTGCCGTCGACGCGCCGCCAACGCGTCACGTGCTCGCCGCGCTCCCGGACCCGGCGCACCCACTCCACGCTCGTCTCGAACGCGACGATCTCGCCGAGCGCTCCACGATGCACCTCGATGCGCGTCCCTGCGTGCTCGACGCCCGCGAGCCGGTCGTGTCCTGCGTACGAGAAGCTCATCGATTCGTCCGCGCTGATCAGCGCCGCCGGCAGACCACCGAGACGGTCGACACGAAGCGAGCGCGCGTCCCGAACCTCGAGGATGCGGCCCCGCGCGTCGTACCGGAGGTGCGACGCTCCGGTGATGTCTTCCCAGCGAGTGACACGCGCCGAGTCGTCGCGCTCGACGCACACCGACGCCTCGCCGGGCGCATCGACGCGCACCACCCGCCCGCGATCGTCGCGGGTCCATCTCCACTCACCGGCGGCGCAGCGGTACGCCGTGAGCGCCCCCGCCGCGTCGTGCTCGAGCTCGGTCGCGGTCCCATCCGCGAGCACGACGCGCTTCGGTCGCAGGCGCGAGTCGCGCTCGTGGATCACGGTCGGACCTTCGGTCGTGGCGACGACGGTCAGCCGCGCTCCGTGGGTCAGCGCTCGCTGTGCACCGCCCTCTCGCGTGATGCGGATGCAGCGCGCGAGGTAGTCATCGGCGTCGTACTCGAGCGTCCGCCATGCGGCGCCACGGACCCTGGCGCGCACCAGCAGAGGTCCATCGTGCTCGTATTCCTCGAGCACGCCGTGCTCGTCGTGCACGTGAGCGAGCACATCACCGATGAAGGTGTACCGGCGCACGAGCCGGACGGCCCCAGCCGCACCGGCCGAGAGGCGCGCCGGTCGTCCCGCAGCGTCGTGCTCCAGCACGATCTCGTAGCCTGCGTCGTCGCGATAGCGCAGCTCGTGGGGCTGGCGCGCGAGCGTCCAGCTCCCGGCGCCGGAGCGGAGCGTCTCGATCACCGCCCCACCGCCGGCGACGGGAACGAACCCGCGCTCGCAGCCGCCATCCGCCACGCGCAGGCGCCCCCGAGGGTCGCGCGTGAGAATGCTCGCCAGCTCGCCCCGGAGCTCGCGCTCGCGGCCGTCGTCCAGCTGCCAGACGGTCGCACCGCGCTCCGCCCGCAGCGACTCCTCGAGCGGGTGCGACCACCCCGGACCGAACGCGCCGCTGCGCCACGCCAGCGCGGAGTCGTAGCGGCGCGAGAAGCGCGTGCCGAGCGACGACCGGAGCTCGAGGTCGCAGCTCGTGACGAGCACGCGACCGGTGAGAGGATCGACTCTTGTCTCCATGACGACTCCCTCATGCGATCGCGAACGTGGGCTCGTCGCTCGATCGAACCCGCCGCACCGACGTCGACGCCGTGCCGCCGAGAGCAGCCGTCGCCGCTGCCTGGTCGATTCTCCGGTACAAGCATCGCTTCGCGCCGTTCCACATGCCTTTGGCCACGTCGCGCGCCAAGCTCTCCGCGGTCATGTCACCGTCGAGGGCATCCTTGACGATCTCCTTCACGACGCCGCTGGCCATCTGCGCGAACAGACCGTCTCCGAAGTCGAGGAGCGCGCCCAAGAGCTGTCCGGTCACGAACGCGATCGCCGCATCGATCACCGCACCGACATCGATCACGGAGTTGCCGCCCACCAGGACCGGAAAACCGGTGGGAACCGCCGCCAGCAGCTTGCTGTTCGGGGCGTCGACGCTCTGCGTGACGAACGGGATCAAGTGATTGCAGCCCATCCCCATCTCGAGCCAGCGAACCGAGTGATGATCGCCGATGTCGACCGAGTCGGATCCCATCAGGAACGAGACCGAGCCCGTCGCGTTCATGATGGCTCCTGGAATCAGCGGCGCGTGGATTCCGTCGGCACCTGCGCCTGCTGCGATCGCGGGCAGGACGCTCCAGAACACACCGGTCACCGGCGCCGTCGTCATCCCGCCGACGAGCCACGAGACGACGTCGATTGCGATCCCGACCAGGTTCGGCGGCACCATCCCGACGAACAGCGCCGGGCCGGGCGTCGGGATGGGCCCGGCCGGCGTCGGCACCGCGATGATCTCCACGTGCAGACCGATCACGAACGCGGTCTCGGTCGCTTGCGGCAGCCCGACGGTCGCGCGCAGCGCGCTTCCGATCGGATCCAGCACGACGCCCAGCGCGATGCTCACTGGATCGGTCACCATCTCGGCGCCGGACTCGAAGCCCTCGCGAGCTCCTCGCGCGAGCTCGGCCAGCTCGCTCATGGCGTCGCCATCACTCACGGCTGGGCGCTCCTTGCGCGCTGGCGGCAGCGCCCATCGCGCTCGCGACCGCGCGGAAGCGCGCCGCCTCGCGCGTCAGGCCGTGGGCGCCGCAGAGCTCGGCGATTCGAAGCGCGACTGCGCGCGTCGACGATGCCTCCGGGCGGCTCAGCGCCGCCGTTCGCTCCGCACTCGCGAGCGCCTCACGATAGGCGCTGGCAGCGAGTTCCTCGCGTGTTGCCGCCTGATACAGCTCGCCGGAGGCACGGAAGAGATCGAGCGCGGTGCTCAGCTGACCCAGCGCCGACGCCCGACGCGCGGCGTCGATGTAGGCGCCCGCTCCGCGCTCGATGCCCGCCGCTCCCAGCGTGATCCCTGCGATCGTCACCCACGCGGTCATCTCCGTCTCCACCGCGCCCGACGACGCGGCGCGGTCGCGCGCGGCGCTGGCAATCGCGAGACCGCGCGCCGGATCACCGGCGGCGGCGCAGAACGATGCCAGCACCAGCTGGAGCTCCATCTGCTCGCGCGCGTCCTCCGCGATCGCGCAGGCCCGTGCCTGCAGGCGCACCGCCTCGATGGGTCGACCTTCGAGGAAGTGCCCCGCTGCCTGTCGTACCAGGACTGCCACGCCGGCCGCCGCCGGTGCGAGCCCGGCGTCGGCGTGAGGCTCGCGAAGCAGGCGCTGGGCGAGCTCGCGTCGCTCGACCTCGTTCGGCACCCGCGCGTCGAGTCGGTCCCCGGGCGCGACCCGCTCCGCGTAGGTCGCCACGCCCTGCTCGATGACGATCCACTGAACCCCCAGCGCCGCCGAGCGCTGCACCAGGAGATCGAGCTCGATGGCCCACTCAGCGCTGGTCGCGCGGACGGGCGCGACCACCACGACGAGACGTCGGCCGTGTGCGCGAGATCGCGCGCAGACGTACGAGAGCACGGTCGCGACCGCCGCGAGCCCGCTGCTCGGGCGCCCCACGGCCGCGCGAGCCGACGCCGCACCGTGTACGAGCACGTGTTGCGCCGCGATCTCCGCGGCGGCGGCGTACCAGAAGCGATCGCCGCCGATCGCGCTCGAGACCTCGTGCAGCTCGACATCGCCCCGGGCGCTCACGCAGGCCGAGATTGCCTCCAGGAGCGGCTCGCGCAGGCGCGCATCGGCGCAGACGTGGAGCGCTCGACGGCCGCCGTCGCGCAAGAAGGCGACCAGCTCGTCGACGGTCGCTGCGAGCGTACGCGTGAGGATGGTCATCGCCTTCCTCAGTTGAGCTTCACGAGCCCACCGCTCACGGAGGCGAGCACCGTGGCGGCGACGTCGACGTTGTCCGACTTCATCTGCGCGTAGGAGGCGCCGACCTTCACGTACGACGACGGCCCCGTGCGCATGACCGCCGTATCACTCGCGTGGATGGTGATGCGGTCGTTCTCGATGGCGATGAACGAGTTGCCCACGGCGAACGTAATTCGCGAGGTCGCGTCGATGCGAACGTGTCCGTTCGCGTCGAGCCCGATGCGAGCGGCCGGCGCGCTCCCCACCTGCAACGTGATCGCAGACGGCGACGCGACGAGCGCGCGGTCCTCCTCGAGACGTAGCTGGGTGTGCGCGTGCTTGACCAGGAACCGCTCGTCGGCGCGGATGTGATGTCCGCCGGTGACATGGACGTTTCGATCCGCGCCCTCGTCGACGGTCAAGTTGTCGTGGCTGAAGACGCGCGCCTCACGAGCGCCGAGGACCTCGCGCTCCGTCCCCAGGACCTTGAGCAGGCGATCGGATTCGACGACGTGCTCCTCCTCGCCGATCACGTTGATCACCCGTGCGCCGCCGACATCCAGCGTCTCGTTCTCGATGATCTTCGTCGTGCGCGTCCGCTCGATCGTGTTCCGCTCGTCGCCGACGACCGTCTTCTCGCGCTCCCCACCGACACGGAGCTTCTGGTTCTGGTCGACGCGCTCGCTCTGGTTCCGCTCGACGTGGTTCGACTGGTCGCGTCCGACGTGGGTCGTGTGGTCGTGGAGGATCTCTTCGTCGAGATCGCGCTCCGCGCGCAGGTAGACCTGCTCCTTGCCCGCGAGGTCCTCGAAGCTGAGCTCGTTGTAGCCCTCCGACTCCAGAGAACTGCGCGTCCGGATCACGCTCCGGGTCTTGCTGTCGGGCTGCGGATTCGGGAGCGGGTTGTCGCGGTTGTACACGCAGCCGGAGACCACGGGCCGATCGGGATCGCCGTCGAGGAACGCGACCATCACCTCCATCCCGACGCGCGGCAGGAACACGAACCCGTACGACGGGCCAGCCCAGGTCTGCGCGACGCGGACCCAGCAGGTGCTGCACTCGTCCGCGATCCCCTGACGGTCCCAGTGGAACTGCACCCGGACGCGCCCCCATTCGTCGGTGTGGATCTCCTCGGATCCAGGCCCGACGACGACCGCGCTCTGGAAGCCCGGCACCCGGGGCTTGGGCGTCACGCGGGGCGGGACGTACTCGTCGCGCGCGCGGATGCACTCGAACGTGTTCGAGTACTCCGCGTGTCGCGACGCGTGCTCGCCGTCGGTCGCGGCGATCGTGTCGACGTGCGGGTCGCGGGCCCGGTGCACGACCTTGGTGACGAGGTACTCACCGTCGAGATGGAGATCAGGATGGCCGTACAGCGTGAATCGCCGCGACGGCGCGAGCGCCGTCACCGCGCCGCCACCTTCGTAGCGGCGCTTGGCCGTATCGCTCGCTCGTTGACGCAGCAGCGCCTGATCGGCCTCGTCGCTCGACCGGTAGTTGCCTTGGTCTTTGTCGTATCCGGTGATCGTCAGCGAGCGCTCGTGGCAGTACGAGTCGCGTTCAGGGCCGCCCTCGTCCGTTTCCGGCGACGAGGCGCGCGCCTCGATCGCGAGGTTCTCCGCGCGAGTCCAGTCGAAGTCGCGCACCACGGTCCCCGAGACTCCGATGTCGCGCCGCTCGCGGAGCGAGTAGATCGGCTCTGCCCCGTGCGAGTCGGACGACCGGTGTCGGACGAACTGAGTGCGCCCGTCGTCCGCGACGTGGACCATGTCCGAGTTCTGACCCGTGATGGTCATCACCTCGCGCTCGCTGTCGGACACGAACCAATACGTCAGCCCCTCCTCCTCCATGAGGCGGTGGCAGAAGTCGAGATCCGACTCCTGGTACTGCACACAGTACTCGCGAGGGAGCCACGCCTTCTGTTGGTCCAGGAACGCGAGATCGGCGGTTCGCCCGTACGCTTCGAGCCGATTCGAGAGCACCTCGTCGAGGATCTCCGGGACGGTGCGCCCCTGGAAGTAGCGGGTGTCCGTGCCGTAGCGCAGCGCTCCGAGCGCAGGCTCGAGATGAACGGTCGCGCAGGCGAGATGCTCACCACGATCGCCGTGGCGGACCCGCGACACGATTCCGTGGATGACGCGCTCTCTCTCGCCGCGCCGGAGGCGCAGGGTGCCGCGAGCACCGAGCATCGCCATCGCGTCGGCGTGCTCATCCTGCGACGAGAGCTGGATGAGCGCGAGGTATGGCCGCCCGATCTCCTCTTCGATTTCGACGTCGCGCACCCGCCACGTTGCCCCCTCGACGTCGCGACACTCGAACGAGAGCTCGACGCGTGCGTGGCGAGCGTCCTCGACGATCCCCTGGACGGTCTCGAACACCTGGTGCGCGGCGCCGACGATCGTCTCGGCGGCATGGACGAAGCGCGCCGCGTGGCCGAGCCCCTCTGCAACGCCGGGATCGACCCCGGGAATCGACCGCGCGAGATCCATGTCGGCTGCCGTACGTCCGAGGCCGCGCTCGGCTCCTACCCACCCGTCGGGACCTCCCGCGCGTGACGCCTCGCGATACTCGCGAGCCTCGTCGCCGACTCGGTCGGCGACTCCCGCGATCACCGCCACGATCTGCTCGGCCTCTTCTAGCTCGGGATCTTCAGGCGGCATCGATTCCCTCCGGATGCCATCTCATCGGCGTCGCCCGGTCTGCGTTGCGCGCGGGGAAGCTCGATCCGCGCGGACCGAGTAGCCTCACGGGATGGGGCGGAAGAAGACGGATCAGAAGAAGGCCGACCGCGAGGCGGCCGAGGCCATGAAGGCGGCCGATCAGGCGGCGGTCGAGCAGATGACGCGGCGCCGACGCGTGATCCTCGCCGCGGTGCCGGCGATCACGGCGCTGCTCGCGCTCGGGGCGTACTTCGCGTTCGACGATCGGCGGGCGGTCGCGGTGATCCTCGTGCTCGGGATCGCGGCGTGGGTGCCGTTCGCGCTCGGGTCGATCGGCGGCGCGATCCCGCCGCGCGATCGCAACCGCGCGGGCTCGATCGACTTCGGGCGGCGGGACTGATCAGCGGGGGTGCTCGCCGCCGATTTGGCGCGCGCACCTCGCGTGAATAGATGCTCGGTCGGGTGAGGACCGGAGGTCGGAGCGCGATGGGACCCAACGACGATTGGCGAGAGGCGATGCGCCTCGCACCGGATCCGTACACGGCGTCGTCCGATCGCTGGATGGGATCCCTCCCGGCGGGCGTGGACTGGTCGCGGCTCGAGGACCGGCTGATCGCGCGCGGGTGGTACCCGAAGAACGCGATCACGCGGCTGCGCGTGTACGGCTGCGACGGTGGGCACGAGATCGTGATCGAGCCGTCGAGCCGGCACGTCGTCTTCCGCATCGCGCCGCAGGTCGCGCCCGCCGACTGCGCGCAGATCGCCGAGGCGCTCGCGCACGTGCTCGCCGAAGAGGCGCACATCCAGGGCGCGAGCCCGGCGCACGCGGCCTGACCCGGCCGCCGGCGTCGTGCCGGATCAGCGGACGCG
>JALYRN010000819.1 GCA_030855295.1 Myxococcota bacterium
GGCCCGAAGAAGCCCGCGTCGCGCGGCGCCCCCGCGTCCGGCGCGCCGGCGTCGGGCAGCGCGCCGGTGCCGACGATCACCGTCGCGAACCGCACGGGCGTCTCGACGTTGCCGTCGCTCGCCCACACCTGCCAGTACCAGAGGCCCGGCTCGAGCGGGTCCTCGGTGGTCCACGTCGTCGTCTCGCCGCTCTGCTCCTCGACCTCGCCGGAGCCGATCACGGATCCGTCGAACTGCGCGTTGCGCGAGAGCCCGAAGAAGTACACCAGCGGATCACCGTCGGGATCGCTGCCGTTCTCGATCACCAGCGTGACCGGCTCGTCCTCGGCGACGTGCGCGCGCTCGATCGGCGACTGCGGCGTCGGGCCGATGGGGTCCGTGTTCTGTGCGAGCGCGATCATCCACGACTGGTCCGCGCCGCCGCCGTCTCCGTCGGTGACGCGGAGGACCACCGGGAAGGTGCGTCCGCGCTGATCGATCGTCGGCGTCCACGTGATCACCGAGCCCTCGACCATCATCCCCTCGGGCGAGAGCGTCAGCATGTACTCCAGCGGATCGTTGGCGCCCCCGGCGTCCTCGGCGCCGATCTCGTAGCGGTACTCGCGGCGCACGGCGCCGGTCGTGAGCGGGTGCGTGCTGATCACCGGGTCGAGGTTGTTGACGCGGATCGTCCGGATGACGGTGCGCGTCTCGGTGCCGTCGGTCGCCTGCACGCCGATCCGCAGCATCGCCGGTCCGTCGGTCGCGGTCGCCGGGACGGTGAACGAGCTGACGCCGGGGAGCTCCCCGAACACGCCGTCGTTGTCGGTGTCCCAGCTCCACGTCACGGCGTCGCCCTCGGGATCGGTCACCACCACGTCGAGCGTGACCTCGCGACCTTCGTCGATGGTCGTCGGAGACGTGAACGCGACGATCGGCGGCAGCGCGCGCGCGGTCAGCGGCGCGCTCGTGAGCGCCAGGAGCAGGGAAGCAAGGGCTGCAAGACGAAGGTACGACATGGTTCTCACCCGTCCGATCGGAACGATTCGAAGCGCTCGGCGCCGCTCAGGACACGCAGCCTCAGGAGGCGCAGCGTCCGTCGACGCAGCTCTCGCTGAGGCAGTCGGAGCCACTCAGGCAGACGGACCCCTCGCGGCACCCGGGGCAGATCGTGCCTCCGCAGTCGATCGCGGTCTCGTCCTGGTTGCGTACGCGATCGGTGCACGAAGCGGCGCGGCACATCCCGCTCGCGCAGATGCCGCTGCCGCAGTCCTCGGTGACGACACAGTCGCTGCCCGGCTCGCACGAGAGGCACGTCGTCCCGCCGCAGTCGACGTCGCTCTCGTCACCGTTGTGCAGTCCGTCCTCGCACGTCGCCGCCGCGCAGATCGCGCCGGTCGCGCAGCGACCGCTCTGGCAGTCCCCGCCGCTGCTGCACGGCTCACCCGCCGGGCAGAGCCCGCAGTCGCCGCCGCAGTCGACGCCGCTCTCGTCCCCGTTCCGTACCTCGTCGTCGCAGGTCGGCGCGAGACAGAAGCCGCGGGCGCAGACGCCGGTCTCGCAGTCGTCGGGAAGCCGGCAGCGCCGCCCCGACTCGCACGGGTCGCACTGCGTCCCGCCGCAGTCGATCGAGGTCTCCTCGCCATCGAGGATCTCGTTCGAGCACTGCGCCACCGGCGGTGCGTCCACCATCGGCTGCGCGTCGACCGGCGCGCCAGCGTCGGGCTCGACCGCGGGCGTCCCGCATCCCGCCGAGAGCAGGACGAACAGAGCGCACGCGCCGAGCGCGCGCGGACGGAGCCGAGAAGAAGAAAGAAAGTGCATGGAAGTCATCGCAGAGCGCTCATTGTACCGAGACGAACTCACGCGTGTCGTCGTCGAACGTCCAGAGCACGCCGGCGGTCCGGTCGAAGCCCATACCGAAGTTCGACGTGCCCCCGCCGAGGTCGACGAGCGGCGCAGCGAAGGGCATCGCGCCGTTCGGATCGCAGACGAACGAGACGCTCTCGGTGTCGGCGTGCGCGTAGAGCACGTCGAACGCGCCATCCGCGTCGAGGTCCTCGCCGTAGAGCGCGTTCGACGTCGACGACACGCCGATCGCCATCGTGACCAGCTCGCTCACGCCGCCCCCGACGGGCACGCGCACGATGCGATCGCCCGAGTCGTCGCACATGAGATAGAAGTGCGTCGAGTCACGCGCGAGGGACATGCAGTCGCTCTCGCCCGCGATCGAGAGCTCGAGCGTCGCGATCGCCGGCAGCGTCGTCGCTGCGGCGTTGATCGACCAGATCTGCGTCGCGGTCGTGGACGTGTCTTCTTCGGTGACGAGGTAGATGCGCCCGCCGTACACGGTCGCGCCGCGGAAGTCGTCGGCCGGTGCAGTGGGGAAGAACGCGTAGTCCTGGAGGGTCCAGGTCGTGCCGCCGTCGGTCGAGATGCGCCAGAGTCGACCGCTCACGGCGCTGGCGTTGTCGTCGACCAGGTAGATGTTCGAGCCGTCGATCAGCATCTCGTAGCCGAGGTGCGTCGCCGCCAGCCCCGCGGTCGCCTCGATGTCCTCGACCGCGCCGCCCGCCTTGGGCATCCGGTAGAGCGCGGTGGTGCTGCCGACGTAGACGTATCCGGTCGGGCTCTCGTCGGCGGCGACGAAGTACTCGGTGAAGCTCGTGCCGATGCCGGTGCCGACGCGCGCAGTCGTCGTGCCGATCACGCCGCCCGCGCCCGGGGTGCAGGGCGCAGTGACCGCCGTGACATCGATCGTCAGCGGGTTGTCGAGCGGGTTCGATCCGCTCGTCGTGTCGGCCACGTGGAGATAGATCGTCTGGCCGGCCGTCATGAGCACGGTCGTGCCCATCGTCGCGTCCGTGTAGTCCGACACGCAGGCGTCCGGCGTCCCGACCGCGCCGCAGGTGGTCGAGAGCACCGCGACCCAGCGGGTGTTGGTCGGCTTGGTGATCGTGAACGTGACCGCCTCGTCAGCCGTCGCCGTGTAGCTCAGCACGACGTCGGGGCCGGTGGTGTCCGAGCTGGTGCAGCTCGGCCGCGAGGTCAGGTAGTCGTTGGTCGCCGCGGTCCACGTGATCACGTTGGTGCCGACGGCCAGCACCGCCGCATCCGTGCAGTCCTCGCCGTGGATCAGCGCGCACGCGCCGTCGAGGCAGCCCTCGCCGGCGCCGCACACCGTGCCGCACGCGCCGCAGTTGAACGCGTCGCTCCCGAGGTCCGCCTCGCAGCCGTTCTCGAGCGCGCCGTCGCAGTCGTCGTAGCCCGTCTCGCAGCTCGCGATCGAGCACGCGCCGGTGCTGCAGCCGCCGACCGCGTTGGCGAACGCGCAGCTCCGGCCGCACGCGCCGCAGTTCGCAGCGTTCGACGCGAGACCGGTCTCGCAGCCGTTGGCGAGATCCGCATCGCAGTCACCCTCGAGCGGATCGCACACGACGCGGCACGTGCCCGCCATGCACAGCCCCGACGCGCCCACTGCGCCCGCGCAGTCCACGTCGCAGGCGCCGCAGTGATCCGGGTGCGTCGCGGTGTCGACGCACGAAGCGCCGCACTGGACCAGGCCCGCGCCGCAGGTCGTCGCGCACTCGCCGGCGCTGCAGACCGCACCGACCTCGCAGGCCGCGTCGCACGCGCCGCAGTGCGTTGCGTCGCTCGCGGTATCGACAC
>JALYRN010000820.1 GCA_030855295.1 Myxococcota bacterium
CGCTCGTGTGCTCGATCGCGACCCGGAGAACCAGGCAGCGCTGCGCGCGAGCGCGCGTCTGCACGCGGCGGCAGGGCGCCACGCCGAAGCCGCGGACGCCATCGAGCGCCTGCTCCCGATGCTCGGGCTCGCCGAGGCGCGCGAGGAGGCGTTCCGGCTCGCCGAGCTGGCGACGACCTCGCTGAGCGATCCCGATCGCGCGGAGCGCGCGCTGCGCCGCATCCACGACCTCGACCCCGCCGACGGCGAGGTCCGCGCGAAGCTGAAGTCGCACTACGATCGGCATCAGCGCTGGGCGGACCTCGCGCAGATGCTCGCGATCGACGAGGAATCGACCACCGACACGCCGGAGAAGCTCGCGCTCCTCCGCCGCATCGCGGACCTCTACGCGGCGAAGCTCGGCGATCCCGGATCGGCGGCCGCGTACTTCGAGCGCGCTGTCGAGCTCGACCCGGAGAACCGCGACGTGCTGCTGCCGCTCTGCGACCTCTACATCGCCGCGGGCCGGCAGACCGACGCGATCCCGGTGCTCGAGAAGATCATCGCGTCGTACGGCACGCGCCGCAGCAAGGAGGTCGCGATCTACCAGCACCGCCTCGGTCGTGCGCTCGAGGGCATGGGGAACACGAGCGGCGCGATGCAGGCGTACGACGCCGCGTTCAAGGTCGATCTCACGAACGTGCAGATCCTCCGGGACCTCGGCCGTCTCTGCTACACCGCCGGCGACTACGATCGCGCGCAGAAGACGTTCCGCGCGCTGCTGCTGCAGAAGCTCGACGCGAACGCCGGCATCAGCAAGGGCGACGTCTACTTCTACCTCGGCGACATCTCGGCGAAGCAGGGCGATCCCAAGAAGGCGATCTCGATGCTGGAGCGCGCGCTCACCGAGGACAGCGCTCACGCGAGCGCGACCGAGCTGCTCGCGTCCCTCAAGGGCTGAGCGCGCCGAACCGAACCGAGCCGCCGTGCCGATCGCGATCACCATCGACGGTCGCGCGTGCACCGAGACCGATGCGAGGGTCTCGGTGCTCGATCGCGGCTTCCTCTTCGGCGACTCGGTGTTCGAGGTGATGCGCACGTACGGCGGCGAGCCGTTCGCTGCGCGTGAGCACCTCGAGCGGCTCGCGCTCTCGTGCGAGCGCATGGGGTTCGCGCTGCCGGTTCCGCTCGAGACGCTCGACGCCGAGGCGCGCGAGGCGATCGAACGGGCGGGCGAGCCGGAGTGCTACGTGCGCGTCGTCGTGACCCGCGGCACGGGGCCTCTGAACATCGATCCCACGCCCGCGCGCTCGCCGCTGCGCGTGGTGATCGCGAGCCCGCTCGCGCCCTGGCCCGAGGGCCTGCACGAGCACGGCGTCGAGGTGGCGACCGTGCGGGTGAACCGCGCGACCGATCACACGCGCGCGGCGGGCTCGAAGGTGTCGGCGTACGTCGCGAACATGCTCGCGCTCGCCGCGGCGCGCGAGCGCGGCGGCTACGAGGCGATGATGGTCGGAGAGGGCGGAGAGCTCTCGGAGGGCACGACCAGCAATCTCTTCGTCGTCGGCGCAGGGGCGCTCCGCACGCCGCCGCTCTCGATGGGGATCCTGCCGGGCATCACCCGCGCGTACGTGCTGCGCGCCGCCGGCGATCTCGGCGTTCGGGTGCGCGAGGAGGTGCTCTTCGCGCGCGACGTCGAGCGCGCGGAGGAGGCCTTCCTGACCAGCAGCCTCCGGGAGCTGGTGCCGATCGTCGCGATCGACGGCATCCGGGTGGGGAAGGGCGCGCCCGGCGAGACGACGCGCCGGCTGCACGCGCGCTACCGCGAGCTGGTCCGGGAACGCTGCGGAACTGTTCACTGATCGGCAGCGCACGCGGCACGAAGCGGTTGACTGTAGGGCGCCGTGCAGTTACACCGCGCGCCCCGGAGGAGTACGACCATGGTCTCGAACACCAAGCAGACCGAGCGCCGCCGTCGCGCCAAGCAGGCCACCAACGGCCGAGCGCAGAAGCGCGAGCGCACCAAGAACGGCACGCCGAAGTTCCCGATCCACCCCGAGGCTGCCGAGACGCAGACGCCGAAGAAGGCCTGAGCGGATCGCTCCGGCCAGCTCGCTCTGCCCGGACGCCGACCGTCAGTGCAGCGTGTGGCTGCGGCCGTCCCAGACCACCGTCGGAACGTGCGGATCCGGTCGGCCCAGCGCGTCGGTGCGCGGCGGGTCCGGATCCTCGTCGTCGGAGTCATCCTCCGAGTCGTCGTCGTCCCCGACGGTTGCGTCCGCCGTGCGCAGCACGCGCACGCGCACCGGAGCGTCGGCGAGCGCGACCTCCTCGGTGGCCGCGTCGTCCGCGCTCTCCTCGCGCGCCCACTGCGAGAGGCGAGTGCGCGCGTCGCGCCGCCGTCGCGCCCACGCGATCACGACGAGCAGCGAGATCAGCGCCCAGATCACGCCGGTCCCGAGCAGCAGCGGCATCGCGCCGTAGCGCTCGGTGAGCCCGGCGCGCCACTCGTGCTCGAGCTGCCCGATCCCCGCGCTCCACGTCTGCGACACCGCGGTCTCGAACGACTGGCCGCGCGCGATGCGCGAGAGCAGCTCGGCGAACTGACGATCGCTGTCGCCGCGGCGCCGCAGCCACTCGACGAAATCGGCGCTCTCGGCGTACGCGACGCTCACCTCGTGGGGCCGCGACGGGAAGCCGCGCGACAGGTCGTCGAGCGGGAGCAGCGTCCCGCGGACCGTCGCCTCCCAGAGCGTCTGCACCCGCTCGAACGACCGCTCGCGCGCCTGGTGGATCGCGAGACCCTCCGCGAGCCAGCGCGGCACCGCATGACCACCGGCGGCGCGGTGGAGCGCGACGTGGCTGAGCTCGTGCGTGAGCACCTGGACGACGTCGGGGCGCTGCCACGTCTCGGGCGCGCTCAGCGTCAGCAGCACGAGGCCGCTCGCCGGGTACGCGACACCGACGGCGTAGGCGGGCGGAGGCGCGCGCGTCGGCGCGAGCGCGGTCATCTCGTCGGGGTTGCGCGCGATGCGGATCACCAGCGTGTCGTCGACGTCGGCACCGAGCTCCTGCTCGATCCGCGGCCACTCGGTGCGCACCGTGGCCGCGAGCTGCTCGACGAGCCCCGCGGCCGCCGCGGGATAGTCCCAGCGAACTGCGCCCTCGTCGCGCTGCAGGAACCCCTCTGGCGCCGCCGGCAGCGCCGCCGCATCGAACGCCGCGAGCGACACGTCGCTCGGCGGCCCGCGATCGTCCGCCTGCGCGCGCCACGGGAGCGCGAGCAGGAAGAGCATCCAGGCCGAGAGCAGCAAGCAGCGCATGATTGCGGGGCCGCGTGGGGTGGCAGGGCCGCGTGGGTGGCAGGGCCGCGTGGGTGGCAGGGCCGCGTGGGTGGCAGGGCCGCGTGGTGGCAGGGTCCGTGGTGACAGGTGACGGAGCGTCGCGCCTCAGCGGCTCACGGCGCGCCCGGTTGGAAGCGTAGCATCGGGGGCGGGTCGCCGCCGTCGGTCGCCGTCACGACGACGAACACGATCGCCGCGATCAGCAGCGCGCCCGCCGCGAAGTACGGCCAGTTCACCTCGAACCAGTCGCGCTCCTGCGGCGGCGCGTCCGCTTCGGTCGCCGCCGCCGGGACGCTCGGCCCAGCCGGCGTCTCGGCCTCGGCC
>JALYRN010000821.1 GCA_030855295.1 Myxococcota bacterium
CACGCGAGCCGCGCCGGCGTCACCCGCACCCTCGCGCGGACCGTGCCGGTGTGGGCGCTGCTCGGCGCCGGCGTTCCGTCGGCGATCGCGGCGATCGTCGTGCAATCGCTCGAGCTGGCGATCCCGATCGCGCCCCTGCTGATCGCGATCGCGGCGATCGGTGCGGCCGTCGCCACCGCGCTCGCGGTCCGGCGCGCGGCGCGGCGGCTCGACGCGGTCGCGCGCTTCCTCGAGATGCGCGTCGCGGCGACGAGCACGCTGGTGCGGCGCGAGCACGAGGCGACCCAGCGCGAGCGTGAGCTCGCCGGCGATCTCGCCCGGAAGAGCGTCGAGCTCGAGCAGCGCCTCCGTGAGCGCGCGCTGCTCTTCGACGTGCTGCGGGAGAGCGCGTCGAGCCACGATCTCGAGTCCGTCCTGCGCACCCTCGTCGAGCGGCTCGGACCGGCGCTGCGCTTCCGCGAGGTCGCCGTGCTGCTCCGCGAGAGCGGCCGCGACGGGCTCGTGATCCGCGCCGCCTGGGGCTTCGCCGAGCCCGAGAGCGTGCTCGGCCGGACGATCCGCGACGGCGAGGGAGTGACCGGCGGCGCGGCCGCGCGCGGAGAGTCGATCGTCGTGGCGGACGTCGGGGCGACCCCCGACTACCTCGCGTTCTGGGGCGAGGTGTCGCGCACGGGCTCGTTCATGAGCGTGCCGATCCGCGCGAAGGGCGAGCTGATCGGCATGCTCGCGCTGACGCGGCCGCCGACCGATCCGGTGACCGAGCTCGAGACGAAGTACGTCGAGGCGCTCGGCCATCAGGTCGCGCTCGCGATCCGCAACGCGCAGCTGTTCGAGGAGCTCGAGGCGCGCTCGACCCACGATGCGCTGACCGGCCTGGCGAACCGTCGCCTCTTCGAGACCCGGCTGGCGCAGGCGATCGCCGAGGCGCGCCGCTTCGCGCGTCCTCTCTCGCTGCTCGCGATCGACGTCGATCACTTCAAGCACCTGAACGATCGCCACGGGCACCCGGCGGGCGATGCGGTGCTGGTCGAGATCGCGCGCGCGCTCGCGGGCAGCGTGCGCGAGGTGGACACCGTCGCGCGGCTCGGGGGCGAAGAGTTCGCGGTGATCCTCGCGGGCGCCGACGAGCCGGAGGCGGCCCGCGTCGCCGAGAAGCTCCGGCGCGACGTCCGCGCGATCACGCTGCCGGCCAGCAGCTCGCAGCCGCTCGGCTACCTGTCGATCAGCGTCGGCGTGGCGGCGCTCCCGCGGTCCACGACGGCCCTCGATCGAGAGCTCGGCGACGACGAGCGCGACGGTGGCGCGTCGCTGATCGCACACGCCGACGCCGCGCTCTACGACGCCAAGCGCAGCGGTCGCGATCGCGTCTCCACCCGACCGCCGCCCGCGCACCCCGCCGTCGCCGCGAATCCCTGACGCAACGCCGCGCTTCGGGTCGCCGAACCTTGCGGGCCGCCGCGGCACGCATCACACGCAGTCATGACCGCTTTCGGCACGTACCTCATCGGCACCATTCTCCTCATCGCCGGGCTGGCGGGGGGCGCGTTCCTGCTGGGCGCGCCGGGAGTCTGGATCCTGGTGGGCGCGGTCGTGCTGCTCGGGGCCGGCGTGATGATGGCGACCCTGCGCACCAAGCGCCGCGACGAGTGAAGCGCGCCTCGGTCATCGCTCGACGACCGGCTCTGCGCTGAGTCGGCAGGAGTGCTCGCCCCGGAGGGCGCGCACGGGAGCGCGCGCTTCGCGGCCGGACGGAAGCGCCCGGAGCGGGCGAGCCGATTTTCAGACAGCCTCCAAGAGATCAGCCAGCCGCGCTCCACGGATTCGCGACGTCGATTCCGCAGCCGTCGAAGTCGCTCACGTTGCGGGTGGCGAGCGTTGCGCCCGTTGCGCGGACGATCGCGGCGATCTGGGCATCGATGGTCGCGATCGGACGGCCCGCGCGGCGCCGTGCGGCAGCGATCTCGGCGTATGCGCGCGCGGCCGCCGACCCGAACGGCAGGACACGCCCCGCGAGCTCCTCCTCGAACATCGCGCGGGCCGCTGCGTCGATCGCGTCGCGCCGCTTTCCGTTCGGCAAGAGCGCGATCCCGTGGAGCAGCTCCGCCTCCGTCAAGCTGGTCGTGTAGAGGCTCGCGACGCTGCGAGCGTCGACCCAGCGCACGACGGCCATCGAGGGTCGGGGCTTCATCAGCTCGGACAGGACGTTCGTGTCGAGGACGATCATCGCGGACGAGGCGGCTCTCGCATCGGCTCGCGCTCGGGGATCGCGAGATCGACTCCCCCCAACTCTCGGAAGCGCGCGCGGATCGTGGCTCCCAGCCGGCCGGGCGTCGCATCGGCCTCGGCGAGCGCGGAACGGAGGATCGCGCGCACCTCTTCCTCCATGGCTCGCCCGTGGCGCGCGGCACGCACGCGCAGCCTCGCCTTCAGCTCGGGATCGAGGTCACGGATGGTGATGCTGGCCATGCAATCGATGATTGCATCGATTGCGTCGCGGTCAACCGACGCGACGGAGAGTGCCCCTCGCGGCGCT
The DNA here is from genome assembly GCA_030855295.1 of Myxococcota bacterium. Lineage (GTDB taxonomy): Bacteria > Myxococcota_A > Polyangia > Polyangiales > Sandaracinaceae > Sandaracinus. The sequence continues at coordinate 2,534 of JALYRN010000821.1, forward strand.
GATCGCGCACGCCGACGCGGCGCTCTACGACGCCAAGCGCAGCGGGCGCGATCGCGTCTCCACCCGACCGCCGCCCGCGCACCCCGCCGTCGCCGCGAATCCCTGACGCAACGCCGCTGTTCGCTCGCCAACACGAGCCCGCGGTGGAATCATCTCGCCGTCGACGATGGGGCTCCTGCCGAAGCACGAACGCGATCCCACGATCTCACTGATCGCGTACGCGCTGGCGGCCGGCGTCCCCTTCGCGGCGTACCTCGCGACCGCGTCGCCGCACGCGTACTGGCTCGATGCCGGCGAGCTGGTCGAGTCCGCGGTGCAGCTCGACATCGCGCACCCGCCCGGCCATCCGCTCGCGGCGCTCCTGGGGCACGTGCTCACGCTGCTGCCGCTCGGCCCGCTCCCGCTGCGCATCGCGCTCGGACAGGCGCTCTGCGCCGCGATCGGGTCGGCGTTCCTGTTCCGCGCGATCGACACCACCGTGCGCTCGCTCGAGGTGCGCCACGACCGGCTCACGATCCCGATCGCGCTGGGCGCGACGTGGACCGTGACCTGCTCGTACGCGTGGTGGTTCCAGGCGGTGCGCCCCGAGGTGTACGCGCTGCAGGCGATGCTGCTGATGATCGCGATCGAGCGGATCGTCGCGCTCGAGGCGGCGTGGCCGACCAGCGACGTGCGCCCGCTCTACGTCGCGGCGCTCGCGATCGGGCTCGGGCTCGCGAACCACCACTTCATGGCGGTGATGCTGCTGCCCGCGCTCGCGCCGACGATGGCGCGCGTGTACCGAGCGCGCGGCGCGCGTGCGCTCGCGATCGCCGGCGGCGCGATCGCGAGCGGGCTCGCGGCGTATCTCTACCTTCCGGTGCGCGCCAACACCGCTCCCCCGGTCGATCTCGGGCACCCGACGAACCTCGAGCGCTTCTGGTGGGTGGTGTCGGCGCGCGCCTATCAGCACACCGACGAGCTCTCGAGCGCGTCGACGATGGAGCGCTTCGCCGAGGTCGTGATCGCGATCGCGGAGTCGATGCACATCGTGCCGCTGGTGCTCGCCGCCGCCGGCGTCTGGGTGCTGCTGCGCGCGCCCGGCGCGCAGCGGCTCGGGTGGGTGTGGAT
>JALYRN010000123.1 GCA_030855295.1 Myxococcota bacterium
AGCCCGCGCCGAGCAGCAGCGTCGGCAGCACCACGCCGAGCGCGAGCCACCGCGATCGCCTGCCCGGCGGCCCGCTCACTCGCTCGTCCCCTCGCCGCGCCCCTCGAGCGCCGCCTCGGAGCGCGCCTCGAAGCGATACCCGCGCCCGCGCACGGTCGCGATCCACGCCTCGCCGCCGGGCACCGCGCGCAGCTTCGTGCGCAGCTGCTGCACGTGGACGTCGACGGTGCGCGTGCGGATCGTTCCGTCGCGATAGCCCCACACGTCGACGAGCAGCTCCTCGCGCGTGACGGGCCGGTGCGCGCGCGTCGCGAGATAGTCGATCAGCAGGCCCTCGCGCGCCGTGAGGCGCAGCGCGCCGCCCTCCCAGCTCACCTCGAGCGCGTCGAGATCGAGCAGGACCGCGCCGAGCGGGATGCGCCGCGGCGCCTCACCCAGCACAGGCGCACGAGGACGCCGCAGCAGACCGCGGGCGCGCGCGACGAGCTCGCGGATGCCGAATGGCTTGGTCACGTAGTCGTCGGCGCCGCTCTCGAGGCCGGCGACGATGTCCTCCTCGGCGCCTCGCGCGGTGAGCACGAGCACCGGCGTCTCGTCGCCGCGCCCGCGCATGCCACGCAGCACCTCGAGCCCCGGCACGCCGGGGATCATCAGATCGAGGATCACGAGATCGAAGCGCGACGCGACCGAGAGCGCCGCGACCGCGCTCGGGCCGTCGGCCGCGAGCGTGGTCTCGAATCCGCTCGCGCGGAAGAGCGCGTCGAGGCCATCGAGGATCGGCGCCTCGTCCTCGACCAACAGCACCCGCGGTACATCGCTCGCGCTCATCGACGCCGATGCTCTCATGCCGCCAGGTGCGCGATCGAGGGAGGTGCCTCGGCGGCGCGGATCGAGACGCCGTAGCGTCGCCCCGGACCATCGGTCGCGCCGCGGCGATGCGCTTCGCGGATCGCGATCGCGTCCTCGCGCATGATCGCGGGGAGGCGCTCGAGCATCGGCGCGATCGCATCGCGATCGAGGCACGCCACCAGACGATCGAAGAGGTGCCGCCCCGCCGCGTAGTGGCGCGCCTCGTCGGCCAGCAGGATCGACAGCGCCTCGCGGCACGCCGGCTCGCTCGCCGCGTCCCGGTACGCGCGCAGCACTGCGATCGACTCGCCCTCGGCGACCACGAGCTCGCGCGCGACGATCGCGAGCGCGCGCGCGGCCGGCGGATCGGTCGAGGGCGGCAGCCCGAGCCCGTCGAGCTCGATCTCGAGCGCATCGAGCGGCCCGAAGAAGCTCGCGACCTCGGCGCAGAGGCGCACGTGGCGCAGCTCGTCGCCGATCAGCCGCTGCACCGCGCACAGCGCCTCGTAGGGCGCTGCGAGCGATGCGAGGTGCCCGAGCAGCTCCGAGAACACGATCACCGACCGATGCTCGTCGACGATCCGCGTGGCCCATCCGAGCCAGGAGGCCTCGAGGTCCTCGCGCGACGCGCCCGACCGGTCGACCTGGCGTCGCGTCCGCACACGCGGCGCCTGTGCCTCGAGCTCCCGCACGAAGCGCCCGAGCGTCGGGCTCGTCGACGCGAGATCGATCATCGCGATCGCTCGCCCTGCAAGCGCGGTCGCACGCGCGGGTACTCGCGACGGCCCTCCCGGTCCTCGCAGATCCAGCGGGGTCCGCTGCGCATCCGGGACGAGTCGTCCTGCCAGCAGTAGCGGCCTTGGTCGTCGCGATACTTCCGGGGACCGTCGTCGGGCGTGTCCTGCGCGGCGGCGGTGCCGCTCGCGACGGCGGCCCCGGTCCCGAGCAATGCGGTGAGGAGTAAAGCGCGTGCGTCCATCCCGTCGTTCTACGGCACCGCTCGGTTCGCGCCGGTAAGGCTTCGGTAAAGACCGCGCTCCGCCCGCCCGAGCGCCCGGGCGGTCGATCGCGACTAGACTGATCGGAACGAATCGGTATAGTGGGTCTTCTCAATTCGCAGGAGGCTCGGCCATGCCCGTCAGCAATCAGCCCGTCGTCGTCACGGGCGCCAGTGGATTCATCGCGTCGCACATCGTCGCGCGGCTGCTCGAGGCCGGTTACCGCGTGCGCGGCACGGTGCGCAGCCCCGACAGCGAGAAGGAGACCGCGCACCTGCGCTCGCTCCCAGGCGCGAGCGAGCGTCTCGAGCTCACGCGCGGCGAGCTGCTCGAGCCCGGCGCCTTCGACGACGTGGTCGCGGGCTGCCAGTACGTCCTGCACACCGCGAGCCCGTACGCGCTCGACGTGAAGGATCCCCAGAAGGATCTCGTCGATCCGGCGGTGATGGGCACGCGCAACGTGCTCGCCTCGTGCAAGAAGGCCGGCACCGTCGAGCGCGTGGTCGTCACCTCGAGCATGGCCGCGATCACCGACGAGCCCGACGCCGATCACGTGCTGACCGAGGACGACTGGAACGAGAAGAGCACGCTCGAGCGAAACGCTTACTACCTCTCCAAGACGCTCGCCGAGAAGGAGGCATGGCGCTTCGTCGCCGAGGAGAAGCCCGGCTTCGACGTCGTCGTGATCAACCCGTTCATGGTGATCGGCCCGTCGCGCTCGCCGGGCCTGAACACGTCGAACCAGCTCTTCGCGGACATGCTCAAGGGCGTCTATCCGGGGATCATGAACCTCACGTGGGGCTTCGTGGACGTGCGCGACGTCGCGCTCGCGCACGTGCGTGCGTTCGAGACGAAGGCCGCGAGCGGCCGGTACATCTGCGCGAACACCACGGCGACCATGCGCGAGCTCGTCGAGTGGCTGAACGAAGACGGATACACGGCGCACAAGCTGCCCGCGCGCGGCCTCGACTGCGCCGTCGGCGACCACGTCGTGCGCCTCACCAGCTACCTGCAGCCCAAGGGCGTCGGCTCGTACCTGCGCACCCACGTCGGGCGCGCGCCGCGCTTCGACAACGCGAAGATCCGGCGCGAGCTCGGCCTCGAGTTCCGCCCGCTGCGCGACACCGTGCGCGAGACGGTCGCCGACGTGGTGCGCTGGGGGCACGTCCCCGCGAGTCGGTGAGTCGGCATGAGTGCTCGCCCCGGAGGTCCCGGACGGAAGCGCGCGCCGCGCGCGCGTACGGGAGGACCGGAGCGGGCGAGCCGATTCTCGACAGGCTCTGAGCCGCGCGCCGCGCGTGCTACACCGCGACCGCGTGCGCATCGCTCCCAGCCCCGCCGACGCGAGCCCCGATCGACGGCGCGACATCGTCGAGGCCGCGGTCGGTCTGTTCAACCGGTACGGCTACAAGCGCACCTCGGTCGACTCGATCGCCCGCGAGGCCGGCGTCGCGAAGGCGACTTTCTACGCGTACTTCCCCGGCAAGGACGACGTCTTCCGCGCGGTCTGCGTCGCGGTCTGCGATCGCATCCTCGAGCAGGCCGCGGCCGCGGCCGAGCGCGCACCGGACCTCGAGTCGCGCCTGCGCGGCGTGCTCGAGGCGAAGCTCGTGACCGTCTACGAGCTCGTCGACGCGTCGCCGCACGCCCGCGAGATCCTGGACTCTCAGACCCGCATCGGCGCCGACATCGTCGAGAGCGCCGACCGCGAGTACGTTCGCCGGCTCGGCGCGCTGCTCGCCGATGCCGATCGCGCGCGCGAGCTCGACCTGAAGGCCGCCGGCCACACGCCCTCGTCGGCCGCGCAGCTGCTCGTCCGCTCCGCGCACGGCGCCGCGCACGACACCACGAGCACGCGCGCTCTGCAGAAGCAGCTCCGCGACCTCGTCCGCCTCTTCCTGCGCGCGCTCGAGCCGCGCTGAGTCCACAGGAGTGCTCGCTCCGGAGGGCGCGCACGGGAGCGCGCTCCGCGCGCGCGGACGGAAGCGCCCGGAGCGGGCGAGCCGATTTCTAGGCAGGCTTCGAGCTCACTCCTGTCGGTCGATCGCCGCGCGAACGAGCTCGATCATCGTGGCCCCGATGCACGGCTTGCTGTGGGAGGCGCTCGCCCCCATCGCGACTGCGCGCGCCAGCTCGTCGGCGTCCGCGCCCGAGATGACGACGATCGGGATCCCCCGCGTCTCCGGATCTCTCTGGAGCAGCGCGATCGCCTGGTGGCCGCTCAGGTGGGGCATCCGGAGATCGAGCAGGATCACGTCGGGATGCAGCAGGCGCGCGCTCGCGACGGCCTCGCGGCCATCGGACACGTGAACGGTACGGAAGCCCGCGTCCGACAGCGTCAGGACGACGAGCTCGCGCGTATCGTCGTAGTCGTCCGCGACCAAGACGAGAGGCGCCGAATCCGATACCTCCGAGAGCTGCATTTAGGACGAGCCGTCACTCACCGGTACTATCGCCCCCTGACAGGGCGCCTCAAGTGGTGACCCCCGAGGCGTTTTGCCGCACACGTTCATCCATGATTCTCGGCCTCCGTCTGCGTGGGCGCTGGCGTGAGCGTGCACGAGCTCGCGTTCGCGGCGCTCTGGGAGAAGGACGGCCGAGGATTCGCCGGTCACCTGCCGCTCCTCGGACTGCGCGACTGCGCGCGCGAGATCGCGATCATCCGCGAGGTGGTCGCGAAGGGCGGTGACACGCCGTCGATCGTCGCGATGCTCGCCGACCCCAACTGGCGGCCGAACCTCGTCGCCGCCACCGCGGTCCTCTTCCATCCGCGCGACGGCGCGCTCGCCGCGCCGCTGTGGCGAGCGCTCGACGAAGGCAGCTGGGTCTCGCCGCAGCTCGCCGTCGTGCTCTCCTTCCACGACACCGAGCTCGTCCCGCGCGCGATCGAGAGAGTCGAGCGACGCTGTCCGATGAAGCCCGAGCGCTGGGGCGAGCGCGTGGCCGGAAAGCCGAACCCGAAGGCGCTGTCCGCGCTCCTCGCGCTGCTCGACGACCTCGCGCCCGACGACGCGTGCCGACTGCGCGCCGATCCCGACATCGCCGCGCTGATCGGTCTGCCCTACGAAGACGGCGATCGCATCGCGCGGTCGTGGCGCGAGCGGATCATCCCTCATCTCGCCGAGTGATCGATCACCCGCTTCACTCGCTCGGCATCATCAGCGTCAGGCCGGTGCTCGGCACCATGACGGTGCGAGTGCCGCCGTCGCGAAGGATCGCGGTCGTCGCTTCGATCCGGCGGAGCTCGAGGATCGCGGGCGTCATCGACTCCGCGAGCAGGCGGTTCGCCGCCGCCTGCCCTTCGGCCCGGATCCGTAGCGCGGCGGCCTCGCCGGTGGCCTCGGTCTGGAGGCGCTCGGACTCGGCTCTCGCGGTGAGGAGCGCCTGCTCGCTCTGCGAGGTCGCCTGACGCTGTCGCTGCACCGCGGCGATCGACTCGTCGAGCGTCTCGGGCAGATCGAGATCCTGCAGGAGGATGTTCTCGATCACGACCGCTCGGATCGGGATGCCTCGCCCGTGCAGCGTCTCTTCGAGCTGACTGAGGACGTTCCGCTCCATCTGTGCTTGGAGCCGCGTTCGATCGTCGACGAGCTGAATCGCGCTGAAGCTCGACGCCGCATCGCGAATCGCCGTGCGGACGAGCGGATGAACGAGGGTGTCCGCGTACGTCACTCCGTACATCCGATAGATGATCGGTGCGGTGGTCGCATCGAGGTGGAACTGAACCGTCGCGCTCAGCGTCACCGAGAGCTGATCCTGCGTGAGCACGGAGATCGACTCCCCGCGCTCGAGCGTGCTCTCCGCGCCGCTCCGAGCGCCGGGCGTCCCCGAGCTCCCCATCTCGTACGCCTGCGTCCGCGTCGACATGTGGATGACGTCGACCCACGGGCTCACCCAGTGGAACCCCTCCGGATAGACCCAGGACTGCGTCTCACCCCAGTCCACCGCGACACCCACCTCACCTGGGTTCACGGTCTCCGTGCATCCCGTCCCGACCACCAGGACGACGAAGCTCAGCAGCACGTTTCTCATAGGACCTCGTCGCTCGTCTGGGCGAAATGGTCCAGAAAATCGCGGTTCGAGCCGAGTCGCGATGCGCGCGCCCGATCGCGGGTCGCTACGCCGCGACGCTGCCGCCCACGATGCGGATCTCACGCTGCGGGAACGGAATGGAGATGTCGGCTGCGTCCAGCGCTTCCTTGATCTGACGAGCCAGCGCGAGCTTGGTCGGAAAGAAGTCGGCGGCGTTGCTCCACACCCGGACCAGCAGATCGACGGAGCTGTCCCCGAGGTTGGTCACGTCGATCAGCGGCTCCGGCTCGACGAGCACGCGCGCCTCCGCGTCGACCACGCGTCGGATGACCTCGATGCCGCGGTTGACGTCGGCCCCGTACGCGATGCCGATGGTCAGCTCGATGCGGCGCAGCTTCGCGCGGGAGAAATTCTGGATCTCCGTCGTGCGGACGCTCGAGTTGTTCAGCACCACCGGGACGCCGTCGAAGCTCGTGAGACGAGTCTGGAAGAACCCGATCTCCTCGACCGTCCCGCCGGTCGAGCCGATCATCACGGCCTCGCCGATCGAGAACGGCCGGAGCGCGAGCAGGACGATCCCCGCGGCGACGTCCGCCACCGTGTCCTTGAGCGCGAGCCCGATCGCGAGGCCGGCCGCGCCGAGCAGCGCGAACAGCGCCGCGGTGTCGACGCCGAGGTTGTCGAGCACTGCGATCAGCACGACCGCGAGCACGAACATCCTCACGGCCTTCGCCAGGAGCGGCGCCAGCGTCTTGTCCACGCGGCTCGACCGCTCCGCGAAAAGCCGTGTCCTGCGGCTCGCCCACCCCGCGACGATCCAACCGAAGATCGCGATCAGCAGCGCTCCGATCACCTGCAGCCCGTACGCGCTGGCGAACACCAGCAGCTCGGCGCGCATCACATCCCAATAGCTTTCGAAATCCATCAGCTCTCCCGGCCCGAGGCCGCCCGAAACGGAGGGCGACCATGTTGGCCGTGCAGCGATGGGTCAAGCGTCGTTCGGGCTCGGGCCGCCGACACCCGTCATCGAGAGCCGCGCTACGCGCGCCGCACGCGGCGCAAGCGCAGGACGAGCTCCGCGCGCGACGTGACGTGGAGCTTTCGGTAGATCGACTCGAGCTGATTCCCGACGGTCTTCACGCTCACGCCGCGCGCCGTCGCGATCTCTTGGTTGGTCGCACCCTCGAACACCGCGAGCGCGACGTCTTGCTCCGCATCGCTCAGCGCGAGCGGGAGCTCGGCCTCGGGAAGCGGGAGCTCGATCAGCGCGAGATCGGGGCCGAGGCTCATGACGCGAGCGCCATCGGGGAGCGGAAGACACGAAGTGTCGGAGTCCGGATCTTTTTCACGGGCCATCGTCTTCAGATCTGCTCCTGTGGGAATCGAGTGCCGAGCTGTCGCACCAGCGCCACACGATTGGCGATCTTGAGCTTGCTCATCGCGTGGGTGAGGTGCGAGGACACCGTGCCTTCGGCGATGCCGAGGTGATAGGCAATCAGCTTGTCCGAATAGCCTCGCACCGCCAGGCCCACCACGCGCACCTCCATCATGCTCAGACCGCGCGGATCTCGGACGTCCTCGGGGTTGCGATGCGCGAGCATGAAGCGTCTGCCGTCGGCATCGAACTGCTCGACGAGCGACCAGCGGCCGTGGACCAGGCCCTGCCACACGGCGAGCGCCTCGTCCCCGCGGCCGGAGCTCTGGCTGCGCGCGCGATCGATGCGGCTCGCGCTCTCCCGGAGGTCATTCGCGCTGTCCTCGCCTCGAGCGTCTCCTTCCGCGTGGAGCAAGCGGCCCGATCCAGTGAGGACCGCGCCACCGGCCGGCGCATCCACCGAGCGCGACGCCTGAGGCAAGCGCCGACGCAGGCGAAGCCCGGCCTTGATGTGGGCGCTGAGCATGTGGAACATCGCGCGTTCGGCCCGATGGAACGCGCGGGGTTCCTTCAGCGCACCGAACACCGCCGTCGCCCCGTTGCCGTCGACGTGATGATTCGCGAGGACGAAGGCGTCCGCCAGAGGGGCGCGCAGCTTGTAGAGCCATTCAGGCCCGACGCGGCGCTGCTCGGACTGCAGGAGGTGGTCGGCCGGCTCCGCGAGACCGGTGCGGAACACGGCCTCGTAGAGCCTCGCCTTTGCGCGGTCGATCAGGCCTGCGCGACCGGCGCGCTTGTCGTCGAGCACCTTCGCCATCGCCCTGATCTCCGCGACGACGTCGTGGGTCGGGGTCCCGGCGGTCACCGGGTGGTGGAGCCGATAGCCGTCGTCATCCACGTCGATCTGATAGCCGAGCATCCCGTCGTCCGGCCGGAGCACGGGCTGGATCGCATCGACGACGCCCTGGAGCCACTCGCCCTCCGTGGCTGCGAGGTCGTAGCAGGCCTCTACGACGGCGATGAGATCAGGGCGAGCCACGGCAAAGTCTCCTCGGCCCCCCCACACGAGACGGTACCGGATCCGAGGGCGCAGGCGAACCACGAACTCCGAGCGCGGACGCGGCGAGCGCCAGTGTCTTGCGCGGCGAATCGCCGATCGAGCCTCGCTCGATGCGCAGCCGCATCATCCGCGTCGCACGCAGCGAGCGCATCGTGATGACGCAGATCGCGCCATCGTGATCACCGGGATCGCCATCGTGAACACCGGGATCGCCACCGTGATCACCGGGATCGCGGCATCGTGATCACCGACGCCATCGGCGGCTAAGAGGATCATCCTCTCGGTCGGCGAGGCAGGAGCACCGCGACGTGGACGTCCTTCGCCCCCGCTCTCGACCAGGAGAGACGATGGCGACGGAGCGACTCCATGCGGAAGACGACAGAAGTGGGTGCTCGGGCGGGCGCACCGCACCATTGCGCAGAGCGCCGGCACGAGCCCGGGGGCGGTCGGCGGTGTGCTCGCGCGCGCCAAGCTCGCCGGCCTCACGGCGTGGAGTGCGGTCGAAGCGCTCGGGGATGACGAGCTCGCTGGGATGCTGTAGGGCGCGTCCATCACCGAGAACGCGCGCCCGGAGCCGGACTGCGCGTGGATCCACCGCGAGCGCTCGCGTCCCGGCGTGACGCTCAAGCTGCTGACGAGGAGTACCTCACGCAGCACCCGAGCGGCTATCAGTGCGGCGTTCTCCGCCTTCGCCTTGTCACGCGGCTCGTCCGAAAGACGGTCGAGGGCCTCAGCATCCTGATCGGAACGCGCAGTTCGAGAACATCGGCGCCAGGGCGCAGCAATTCCTCGACGCCGGCGGGCCGAGCGGATGCCCGATCGCGCGACGCGGGTAGCGACGAACGGCATCTTCGAGGAACGCGATCACCGCTTTGGCGTCTCACCTCTTCACGACGCGCCCGTGCACCTTCCCAGTGCGCGTACGCACCAAGAGGCTGGCAGATGCCACCGCGCGGGTACTCGTACTCGCGGGGCACGATCCGCGGGCGCGCGGAGCGTACCGCCGCTTGATCTGCACGCGCCGCATTGGTCAATAGCTCGACCGACACGCCTGCGTCAAATCTTGCCACGCCCGCGTCAGTCGCTCCGCCATCGGCCGCGTCCGGAACTGGAAGAGCAACGGATACGGGTAGTAAGGCTCCTCGGGGCCAAAGGAGGTGCCCAATTCCGGATACCAGCTCTGGCGGGTGCAGGAGAGACTCTCCGCGGACTCCAGCTGCAGGTAGAATGCGTGACAAGGCTGTTCCGAGCCCTCGTAGCAGTCCCTAGCCTCGACCGCGCGGACCTCCGACAGCGGGAGGTTACACCGAACAGTATGCCTCGACCGTACCCCCTGGGCCGTGCGAACCCGATCTTCCCATTCGATGCGAAGCATGCACTGATCGGCGCCGCCGAAGCCGATAGACGTGACGGTTTGCTCCCGGCTCGCACCAGCGTCGATCGAGCGAGACCCGGTGTTGAAGGGGGAGGACATACGTGAATGCAACGGTGTCATCCGTTGGATGAACTGCCTCGCCTCGTCCGAGGACGGTGTTCCACGCTGCGCGCGCACAGCCCCGAATGCCGCGAACACGACGAAGCATGATGCCAGAAAAGCGACTCCATGGCGCGCAGTGGTGGTCATCCGGCGGGTGTTGCTCTCTTTCACCAGGTGCTCCTAGTCGTTAGTCGCAGGGGAAGCGCAGGTGCCTTGTGCGATTTGCGCATGAGCCACTCCTGAGTAGAAGCCGCGGTTGGCGTTTGTTGCTCCTGCTCGGTCGCTGACGCGCAGATTCCAACTATCGCAACCCCCGGCCAGACAGGCGCCAACAGTCCTGCTGAGAACCAGCTTCGTATCGGTCATTGCTGGCGCTCTGCATACGCAAAAGTGTGTCACTCGTGTTGTCGCACGATCACGCACGATTGTCGTCTGTGCCGTCAGCGACAATGCCAGGGCCCCTCGGCACTCATCGCCCTACGACGAATCGCCGCGCGCTGGGCGCGTCCGCGTTCTTCGTCGAATCCACACGTATTCCGAGTGGCGCCTACAGGACTCATATGCGGACAACGCGTGATCGGTGATCGTCCAGATCGGCAGGCGCGCAAGAGATCCGGTCGAGCATCGCGGTTGCCTTGCCGGCTCAAGGCCGAATGCGACCGTCGCCGTCGCACGATCCGCGGTGATGCGAGACCTCGGCTCGACACCGCCATTCGCCGTCTTGCTCGCGACATGAGTCGTACTGGCAGCTCGAGTAGCAAGTGTTCCTTGCCGCCGCGTCTCGCCGTGCGCGCTGCTCAGCGTCTTGGCATGCCGCAGAACGACTGGGGCCATAGCCAACCACCATGGTGCCGGCGAACGCGACGCCTGCGGGGAGCACGAAGATGACCAAAAAAAATATGTACCACAATCGGCGAGTCATCAGTCCTCACGGGGTTGCAGGTTCGACGCTAGTTGGTGCCGACCGCAGCGGCCATGGGGAATTCCCTGAGACCGTACGACCCCCGGCCGGGGCACAGCGCGCGGCCGCGGATCAGATCGCGGCACGACGGAACACGAAGAGCATCTCCCGCAGGGCGCACACGCATCGGGTGGGTCTCGCCCTTGATCGCTTCCTGAAGCACATGAGTGCGGGCCGCCAAGGTAGGCCTTGAGCGAGGTTTGAGGCCGCTACAGTCGTCGGGCGTTTTGCTAAACAGCTTCATAGAGAAGCTAGATGATAGAAAGCGCGCGACGTGACCGGGCATGAGCGACGGGTTTCGCGCGATCGTGATCGCCAGGATCGCGACCTCGCAGCGCGGCGCGCGACCCGTCGAGATCGGCAGGGATCGTCGGTCGTTCCGCCGCCGTTACGGCTGTCACAGCGAGCGACTCGATCAAGACGCTGCGCGCGATGCTCGCGGGCGCGCCGACGCCGGTCGAGCGGGTAGCGATCGAGGCGCTGAGAGGCGGCGCCGCAGGCACACGGGTCGAGCCGTGATCGTGCTGGGCGGAGCAGCTGATCGCGCCCGCAAGCAACGGCCTTGCTTTTAGCGCACGGCTAGTCCGCCGCGTCGTCACCGCCGCCGAATGCAAGATCGTCCTCGCGGCTGCCCGCGCCGACCGCCGCGCGGTCGAAGCTGATGGAGCATCGCGAGCAGATCGCGGAGTGTGCTCACGCGGAAGAAGCCGCTGCGGCTGACGAAGGCGCACTCGCTGCTCGTTCGAGATCATGGCGTCGACGTGAGCTATCGCATGCGCAGGCTCCCGACGCCGCGCGCCTGCCGCCCGTCGAGATCCCCGAGCGTGACAGCCTCGAGGAACCTCCGGGACTACCGCCCCTTGAGCGCGACGAGCGACGCGCGATCAACGGCTCCGTTGGGCAGTCCTTCGACGGCGGCCGGCCGCGCCATCGAGTTCCCAGAGGTCCCGCTCCACCAGCGACTGTGCCGCCCCCGCGTATCCTGGTGTTAGCGAGCGCGCTGGTTGAGGGACCGAGCACAGAGATCGAGCACGCTGCGTGAAGGGATCACTGCAATGCCGGTGACGATGGGCATCGCGTAGCCGGTTTCTCGCGTAGGTGCCCCGCGCCG
>JALYRN010000822.1 GCA_030855295.1 Myxococcota bacterium
GTCGCGTTCCGCGAGGCCGCCGGTCGCGCGCGCATCACGCCGACGCACCCGCACATGCGCGGCGTGTTCGTCCCCGCCGAGCGCGCGCTGCGCAACGTGCTCCGCGGCGAGGTCTCGATCCCCGACGCGCTCGCGCAGGGACAGCATCGCTTCGAGGACGAGACGCGCGAGCCGCCGGCGCCGCGCGATCCGCGGTTCGGCCTGGTCGCGCTGGGGCTCCTGCTGCTCTCGGCGACGTTCATGATGACGCGGCGCGCGCGCGATCCGATGTTCCGCGTCGCGCTGCGGAGGTCTCTTCCCGCGTACCTCTGGGTCGCGCACGCGGCGGTCGCGGTCGGGCTGCTGGTCATCCTGCCGCTCGCGGTCGGCGCGGCGACCAGCTTCTTCGCCGGGCACGGGCGCGATCTCCACTACGTCGGTCTCGCGAACTACGTCGAGATCCTCACCGCGCGCGGCGGCGATCTGCTGGGGCACGGCTCGTTCTGGGCGGTGCTCGTCGTCACGGTGCTGTGGACGCTCTCGAACATCACGCTGCACGTCGCGATCGGCGTCGCGCTCGCGCTGCTGCTCGATCGCCCCGCGCTGCGCTTCAAGGGCGCGTACCGCGTGCTCCTGGTGCTGCCGTGGGCGGTGCCGAGCTACGTCACCGCGCTCGCGTGGCGCGGCATGTTCCATCGCCAGTTCGGCGCGGTGAACGCGATCCTCGAGGCGCTCGGCGCCGAGCCGATCTCGTGGTTCGCGCGGTGGGCCACCGCGTTCGCAGCGAACGTGACGACCAACGTGTGGCTCGGCTTCCCGTTCATGATGGTGGTCACGCTCGGTGCGCTGACCGCGATCCCGCGCGACCTCTACGAGGCCGCCGAGGTCGACGGCGCGACCAAGTGGCAGCAGTTCCGGTTCGTCACGCTGCCGCTCTTGCGTCCCTCGCTCGCGCCCGCGGTCGCGATGGGCGCGGTGTGGACCTTCAACATGTTCAACGTCGTCTACCTCGTCAGCGCGGGCGAGCCCGACGGCACCACCGAGATCCTCGTCAGCGAGGCGTACCGCTGGGCGTTCACGCGCGGCCACCAGTACGGCTACGCGGCGGCCTACGCGGTGCTCATCTTCTTGTTGCTGTACTTCGGCACCCGGTCGATCTCGGGCATCGGCGCGTCGGCGAAGATCAAGGAGGCGCAGCGATGAGCGCGCGCGGACGAGCCCACCGGCGCGCGCTCGGGGTCGAGCTCGCGATCCACCTCGCGCTCTGGGTCGCCGTGATCTTCGCGCTCTATCCGGTGCTCTGGGTGGTCGCGCAGGCGCTCTCGAGCGGCGACGCGCCCGCGGGGCGGATCATCCCGTGGCCGGTCTCGCCCTCGCTCGAGCACTTCGAGGCGGTCGTGCTGCGGCAGCACGAGGGCACGTGGCTCTTCTTCCTTCAGCTGATCAACTCGCTGCTCGTCAGCGTCGCCACCGCGATGGTCGCGATCCTGATCGCGACGCCCGCGGCGTATGCGCTCTCGCGCTTCGAGTTCGTCGGGGCGCGCGGCGCGACCCGCACGCTGCTCGCGACCCAGATGTTCCCCGGAGTCGCGGCCGCGATCCCGCTCTACCTCCTGCTCGACGCGTCCGGCCTGCTCGACACCCGCAGCGGGCTGGTGCTCGTCTACGCGACGAGCGCGGTGCCCTTCGCGATCTTCCAGCTCCGCGGCGCCTTCGACGCGATCCCGCGCGACCTCGAGGAGGCGGCGATGGTCGACGGCGCGACGCGCCTCGGCGCGTTCGTCCGCGTCGTGCTCCCGGCGGCGCGCCCCGCGCTCGCGGTGACCGGCCTCTTCGCGTTCATGACCGCGTGGAACGAGTTCATCCTCGCCGCGACCTTCCTGACCTCGCAGGACCTCTACACCCTGCCGATCCTGCTCAACGGCTACGCCAGCGAGTACGACTCGAACTTCGGCCACTTCGCGGCCGGCGCGATCGTGGTGTCGATCCCGGTGATGGCGCTCTTCTACGCGCTCCAGCGCCAGCTCGTAGGCGGCCTCACGTCGGGCGGCGTGAAAGGCTGAGGACGCCTTTGCTCCGTTCCTGCCTTCCTGCTTTCCTCAGCGATCCTCTTCCTCCGAAGCTGCGCGGAACAGAACGTGCGGGCGCTCGGTTCAGGCTTTCTGCAACGAGATTGCAACTGCAACGTAGGTTGCGCTAGCAAGTTTCGTCTCGTAGGTTTGCGCCGCCTCCGTCGCCGATCGGAGGCCAACCAGGACTTCGCCCGAAATGGACATCCAGGAACGCCTCACCGCCTTCGCCATGCTCGGCGCCACGTGGGTCATGTGGCTCCTCGTGCTGCTGTCGATCGTGTGCCTGGCCATCATCCTCGAGCGCTCCTACTACCTCTTCGTCTCGCGCGACGACGTCGCCCGCCTCAAGGCGGATCTGATGGCGAAGCTGCGCGGGCACGACGTCGACGCGGCGCGCGTTCGCATGCGGCAGTCGCGCAGCGTGGAGGCACAGGTCGCGCTGGCCGGGCTCGACGCGAGCGCCGACGGTGCGGCCGCAGCGGAGCAGCGGATGGACGGCCAGACGTCGATCTCGCGGCTCGCGATGGAGCGCAACCTCGCGTTCCTCGGCACGGTCGGCAACAACGCGCCGTTCGTCGGGCTGGCGGGCACCGTCATCGGCATCATCCGCGCGTTCCACGAGCTCGACGCGAGCCAGGGCCAGGTGAGCGCGGGCCTGATGGCCGAGGTCGGCGAGGCGCTGGTCGCCACACTCATCGGCCTCTTGGTCGCGCTGCCGGCGGTCGCGTTCTTCAACTACTTCCAGCGCGTGATCAAGACCCGGATCACGCGGGCCGACGCGCTCGGCAAGGAGGTCCTCGCGTACCTCAAGTCGGAGCGGCGCGGCAAGGGTGAGGAGGCGGCCGAGGCGGCCGCGGAGTAGCCCATGGGAGGCGGCGGCAACCAGGGCGGCGACGACGAGCTGATCACCAGCATCAACGTCACGCCGCTCGTCGACGTGGTGCTCGTGCTGCTCGTGATCCTGATGGTCACGGCGAGCTACATCGTCTCGCACAGCATCCCGATGGAGCTGCCGCAGGCGGAGGGCGAGAACCCGCCGGGGCAGCAGCCCCGGCAGCTCACGGTGTCGGTCGACGAGGCCGGCCAGCTCTACATCGACGCCGAGCCGATCGCCGATGATCGCTTCCGCGGTGCGATCCGCAGCTACGTCGAGTCGCTCCCCAATCGCGACGAGTCGCGCGCGGTGATCGCGGCCGACGGGCGCATCCAGCACTCGCGCTTCGTCTACGTGCTCGACGCGCTCCGGCGCGAGGGCGTGACGCGCTACGCGATCAACGTGCGCCCCGAAGACCTGGCGCAGTAGCCGAGCCGAGACCGTGTCGAGCGACGGCGGAGCGGACGCAGCGAGGTTCCTGGGCGCCATCGTTCTGAGCGTCGCGTTCCACCTCGGCGCCGCGCTCGTCCTCCTGCTCCTGCCGGCGCTCGACTTCCTCCTGGCGCAGCGCCCGGTCGCGGTCGAGCTCGTCGCGATCGACGTCGAGCCGCTGCCGGAGCCCGAGCCTCTGCCCGACCCCGAGCCGGAGCCCGAGGTGGTGCCGGAGCCCGAGCCCCCGCCGCCCGAGCCGCGCGACGTGCCGCCGCC
>JALYRN010000823.1 GCA_030855295.1 Myxococcota bacterium
CGACGGCGCCGCCGGCGCTGACGTCGAGGGGGAGCGGGGCTCCCAGCGACGGCGGGCTCGGGCGCGCCGCGATCGACCGCGCGCTCACGTCGGGCGAGCGCGGTCCGCGCCAGTGCTACGAGCGTCGCTCGCTGGTCCGTCCCGATCTCTCGGGCGACGTCGCGGTGCGCGTCGCAGTGAACGGCGACGGAAGCGTGCACGAGGTCGGGATCGCGAGCACCAGCCTCGACGATCCCGACACCGAGCAGTGCATCGCGAACGAGGTGCGCGGGCTGCGCTTCCCGGCGCACGGCGGCGCGCAGATCGCGGTCGAGCACACGTTCGTGTTCCTGGTGCCCGAGCGCGAGCTCGGCACGAGGCGGCAGTGCTCGACGGCGTCGCAGCAGGTGCTCGAGATGCGGCGCGCGCTGTGGCGCGAGCGGCTCTCGGCGGTGTACGGCGTGCCGGGCGCGCTCTCGGTGTGGCGGCAGGCGCGCTCGCAGTGCGAGCTCTCGAACTGGCGCGCGCGGCGCACGCTGCTCGACATGATGCTGGCGCACGCCGGCGGCGTGGCGCAGCAGGTCGAGCTCTACCGCGCGCTCTCGGGCGACGCGTCGGTCGCCAGCTATCTGCGGCGCGCGATCTTGCGTCACGTGCGCACGCCCGAGGACGTGTACGCGGTGCGCTGGGGGCTCGGGCTCGACATCGACGTCGACTGGTCGCTCTTCTCGCGGCTGTGGTGGGAGCGCCCCGCGCCGGCGCAGCGGCTCGAGCTGGTGCGGCGCTGGCTCGAGGTCGCACCCGACGAGATGGATCTGCGGGTGCGGCTGCTGTCGCTGCTCGAGCAGACGAACGCCGGCGCCGAGGCGCGCCGTGTGGCGCGCGATCTGCGCGCCGATCCGCTCGCGGATGCGCGCGTACGCACCGCGGTCGGCGAGTTCTGGCTGCGGCAGGAGAACGAGGCCGAGGCGCGCCGCGTGTTCAGCGAGATCGTCGAGCATGCGCCGCTGGATCCGTGGGCGCGGCGGCGGCTGGGCGATCTCTATCGCGCGCACGGCTGGAGCGACGACGGCTATCGCGAGTACCAGACGCTCGCGCGGCTGCGTCCCGGTGAGGGCGAGGTGCTGCTCCTGCTCGCGCGCGCGGCGGCGGATGCGGGTCGCATCGACGAGGCGCTGCGCCTCGAGCAGCGGCTGAGCGAGTCGACCGAGCCCGGCGTCGACGAGGGCGCCGCGTCGGACGCGCGCCTCTGGACGATCGTGCGGCTGGCGCGGCTCGAGCTCGGCGCCGAGGACGACGTGCTGCGCGCCGCGATCCGCCGCCGCTGGCGGGAGACCGGCGCGCTGCGCGATCCGCCCGACGTGCTCGTGCTGCTGACCTGGGCGCATCCCGACGACGCGCCGCACCTCGCGGTGCACTGGCCCGGCATCGAGGACGCGACCGCGTTCGATCACGCGGAGCTCGGCGCCGCCGACCACGGCCTCCGCGCGATCCGCGTGCGCGAGCGCGAGACCGGCGAGCATCTCTTCGAGATCCGCCGCGACGACCGCGACGCGCTCCGCGACACCGAGGCCGAGCTGCTCGTCCTC
Source organism: Myxococcota bacterium (assembly GCA_030855295.1). Classification (GTDB taxonomy): domain Bacteria; phylum Myxococcota_A; class Polyangia; order Polyangiales; family Sandaracinaceae; genus Sandaracinus. The sequence continues at coordinate 1,569 of JALYRN010000823.1, forward strand.
GTGCATCCGGGCACGGCCGAGCAGCGCATCCTGCGACAGCCGATCACGCTGACCCGCGAGCGCCTCGCGACGCGCTACCGACTGGGCGCCGACGACGTCCTCGTCGAGGCGCCGATCCCGAGCGCGCCGACCGCGAGCCGCTGAGGAGCGCGCTCAGGGCCTCCTTCCGCGTAGAGGGCCGTCATCGCGCGTCCGTCGGGGCTCACGCCTGCGGGCGCGTCTTCACGAACCCGGGACGCTTCGAGAGCGGCTCGAACCACCCGCGGATCGCGGGGTACGCGGAGAGATCGATGCCCGCGTACTCGGCCAGCCCGATCGACTCTGCGATCGCGATGTCGGCGACGCCCAGCTCGCTTCCGACGATCGCGGTGCGGCCCTGCAAGTGACCCTCGAGCACCGCGAGCGGCGCGCGCGCGGCCTCGACCGCGGCCGTGTGCTTCGCCGCGTCGAAGGGCTGACCCATCGACGCGTAGAACTTCATCAGCCAGGGCTCGACACAGCGAGCGGCGAGGTCCGAGGCCTGCCACGTGAGCCACTGCATCGTGAGCGCGCGTCCCGCCGCCTCGGCGGGGAGCAGCTTCTTCGTGGTGTCCGCGAGATACCAGAGGATCGCGTTGGACTCGTAGAGCACGAGGTCGCCGTCGTGGATGACGGGCACGCGCCCGTTCGGGTTCTTGCGCAGGAGCTCGGGGCTCTTCTGCGCGCCCGACATGAGGTCGACGACGTGCAGCTGGTACGGCGCGCCGAGCTCCTCGAGGGCCCACTGCACCTTGCGGCTGTTGTGCGAGTACGGATGTCCGAACAGCTCGATCGTCACTTCAGACCTCGTCTTCGTTGCGGGAGAACGCGCGCGATCCTGCGCTCGCCACTCCGCCGATGCAATCGTGACGTCGCGCGCGCGCCTCGTGCTCGGCACCACGTGCGCGTCCGCCCGACCCCGCGCGGCGCGGGTGTGCGCAGCTCGGCCGTCGCGTTTCGTCTTGCGACGGATCGGCGCGCGTGAGACGCAGTCGGCGTGCGTGCCATCGCAGTGCTCCTCGTCGCCTTCGCGCTCGTCGCGTGTGGCGGCTCGACCTCCACCAACTCGTCGACGACGACCACGACGACCACGACGACCGCTGCGGCGCCCGACGATGCGCACGGCGGCCGGCTCTTCGACTCGTGGGCATCGGAGACCGCGAGCGACGCGTTCGCGCCCGACGACTCGTCCACGCCGGGGCAGGCCGACGGGCGCGGTGGCGCGCGCGGCGACGGAACGCTGCTCTTCGCCGACGGCCGCGCCCTGCTGAACGACGACGGCCACGACTACCGCCTGAAGAACCTGTTCGGCTGGGATCTGCGCGGCCGCGACGGCGTGTACGGGCCCGCGCACATGAACAAGTCGTACGCGCTCGCGACCGACCTGCTCTCCTGGACCGGCGATGGGGAGGCGATCGCCGATCGTCTCGAGCGCGGCGACGACGTGGTGCCGGCGTTCGGGCCCGTGCTCTCGCGCGGCGACCTCGAGGCGATCGCCGCCTTCGTCGTCGGCGTGCGCGACGGCGCGCTGCCGCACCCCGACGCGATCTACGTGCGCACGACGCCCGACGCCGGGAGCTACGCGCTGCTCGACGGCGGCGATGCGGCGCGCGGTCACGCGATGTTCGCGGAGCGCTGCGCGTCGTGCCATGGCGACGACGGCACCGCGCTGCTCTTCGACGAAGGCGCCTACTCGCTCGGCTCCCACGCGCGGCAGAAAGCGTACGAGGACTGGCTCAAGATCCTGAACGGGCAGCCCGGCACCGCCATGGGCCGGCAGCTCCGCGGCGAGGACGGCGACGCGATGGCGCAGGAGCTCCTCGACCTCTTCGCCGCGCTCTGCGACCGCACCCGGTTCCCGGTCGGTGCCGCGACGCGCCCCGACGTGCCCGATGCCGACCCGCGCTGCGGCGCCTACCTGCGCTGACGACCTGTCGCGCGTGTCTCGCGGCGCGCGGTGCTCGGGCGTCGAGCGACGCTCAGGCAGCGCCGTGCTCGCGCGCGGCGGTGCCCGTGGGATCGCTCGCGGGCCGCTCTCGTGG
>JALYRN010000824.1 GCA_030855295.1 Myxococcota bacterium
GTCGTCAACGAGACGCGCACGGTCGAGCTCGCCCTCGAGCTCGCGCGGGCCTTCGAGCGCGTGCCCCTCGGAACCGCGCCGCTCACGGCCGCGCTCGCGCGCCTCGCCGACGACGAGCGCAGCCACGTCGAGCTCGCGTCCGCGTTCCTCACGCGCATCGGCGCGCCGGTCCCCGACGTCGCGCCGGCGCCGGCGAGCACGGGCGACGAGGCCGCGTCGCTGTTCCTCCTGCGCTGCGTCACGACGGGGCTGGCCGTCTGCGAGACCGTCAGCGCGGTGCGCTTCGCGGTCGTGCGCGCGCACACCGATCTCGCGATCCCTCGCACGTGCATCGAGCTCTTCCTCCGCGACGAGCTCGCGCACGCGCGCCTCGGGATGGAGCTCTTGCCGGGCGTGCTCTCGCACCACGCGAGCGTCGTCGGAGAGCGCGCCGCGCGCGCCGATCTCGACGCCGAGCTGCGCGCGACGTTCCGCCATCTCGACCTCGTGATCGGAATGGACGCCGAGCGACGCGGAATCGCGCTGGAGGCGCGGCCGCAGCCGCCGTGCAACGCCGGCGTGGTCGAGCCCGCGCTCGACGCGCTCGCGCTGCGCGACGCGGTCACGCGAGCGATCGTGCCTCGGCTCGCGAGGCTCGGCGTCGACGCGGGCCCGATCTGGGCGGGCCGCTGGCGCGACGAGCCGTGAGCGTCGCCGCACGCGCTCGGGAGCTCGCGCGCGGTGCTCATGTACGAGAGGGGCATGGCGAGCGACGCATCGACCGCGGACCGGTGCAGCCCGAGCTGCGACAGCGCTCCTGCGCCCGCGGCGCGGCAGCGGGCGCTCCGCCGAGGGCTGCGGCTCGAGTACCTCACGGTCGGCTGGAACGTCGTCGAGGGCGTGGTCGCGGTGTGGGCCGCGCTCGCGGCGGGCAGCATCGCGCTGCTCGGGTTCGGCATCGACAGCTTCGTCGAGAGCGCGTCGGGCCTCGTGCTGATCTGGCGTCTGCGCGCCGAGGCGCGAGGCGGGCTCGGTCAGCGTGCGATCGAGTCGATCGAGCATCGCGCGCGGCGCTTCGTCGGCGCGTCGCTCTTCGCGCTCGCGGCGTGGGTCGCGTTCGACGCGGGATCGGCGCTCTGGGGAGGCGAGCGCCCCGAGCCCAGCATCGTCGGCATCGTGCTCACGTCGGTGTCGATCGCCGTGATGCTCTGGCTCGCGCGCGCGAAGCGACGCGCCGCCGTCGAGCTCGGGAGCCAGGCGCTCGAGGCCGACGCGTTCCAGACCACGGCGTGCGTGTACCTCTCGCTCGCCGCGCTCGCCGGGATCTTGCTGAACGCAGTGCTCGGCTGGTGGTGGGCAGATCCGGTCGCGGCGCTCGTGATCGCAGCGCTGGTGCTGCGCGAAGGTCGTGAGGCCTGGCAGGGCCGCGACTGCTGCTGACCCACCGACGAGAGCGCGGACGACGCGCGCGCCCTCCGGGGCGAGCACTCCTGTCGTCAGTCGCAGCTCGGGGCCGAGCCCGTGCAGCGGAAGCTCGCCGGGTTCTCGCAGGTGCGCGTCGCCGGGCAGCACATCTCGGGCAGCCGGCACACCTCCGCGGCGGGATCGCCCGGGCATCCGCAGAGCCGGCCGGCGTCGAGCGGCCCCGCGTCGTCGGGGCTCGCGACGCGCGCGTCGAGCAGACTGCCGTCGACACGCGGCGGCGGGTCGCCGTCGCGGACGTGCGTGGTGTAGCAGCCGCTCGCGAGGGCGAACATCAGCACGACGGCTGCGGACGGACGGGTCATCGCGGGCATGCGCGGACCTTGGCTCGGCGGCTCGCGCCCGGACGATTAACCGCGATTAATCGATCGCCGCGCTGCCGGAAGTCTCGCGCGAGGATGGCGCTCGAGACCATGCGCAGGATGGTAACGCTCGACGCGCGGTGCGTGCGATGCTCCCCGCTCTCGGCGCGCAGGCGCGGCGAGACAGGGGGATCTCATGGGCGACAAGTCTCCGAAGCAGCAGAACCGCAACGCGCAGCAGAAGAAGACGGAGAAGGGCGTGAAGACCGACGCGCGCAAGGCGCGGACGCCGCAGCAGCAGACGAGCGTGGTCAGCAAGCCCGGCGCGAAGAAGTGACCGGCTCGAGGGGCTGACCCGCGACCCGGGTCAGCCTCTCGAACGTCGCGCCAGAGCGCCTCGATGAGCCGTCCGACCCACGTCGTCTGTCTGAGCTGCCACCACGGGCAGCAGCGCGCGCTGTCGACGACGCTCCTCGGCTTCCGCTCGTTCCGGTGCGAGCGCTGCGACGCCTCGAGCACCTATCCGCTGTCGACCGCGTACGTCATCGCCTACGGCGCGAGCTTCGCCGTCTGTCTGATGGCGCTGATCGCCCGCCGAGGTGTGGCCTGCTTCCTGGTGCTCGCGATCGTCGCGGCGCCGATCATCGCGCTCGATCTGCGCGCGCGGCGGCGAGCCCAGCTCGCGAAGACGCTCGAGAAGGACCGCGGCGCCGAGCCGGTCGTCTGATCAGGCGCTGGCTCGCTGCGTCTCCACGCGCGCCGCGAAGTCGGCCCACGCGCGCGCGAGCGCGGCGGGTCGCTCGAGGTGCGGGCAGTGGCCGCAGCGCTCGATCACGTGGAGCTCGGCGCCGGGGACCATCTCGGCGATGTGACGTCCGTGCGCGAGCGGGAAGAGCGTGTCGTGCTCGCCCCAGATCACGAGCGCGGGCACGCGCACGTTGCGGAGATCGACGTACTCCGACCACCTCGGGTCGTCGACGATGCGCTCGGTCTGCACGAGCTCGCCCATCACGCGGGCGTACCAGTCGGCGCGGCCGCGGAGCTCGCGGAAGAGGTGATCGGCGATCGGGCGAGGCACCTTCACCGGCCCCGCGAAGATGCGCTCGACGAAGCGCGCGTAGTCCTGCTCGGTCCTCACCTCGAACAGGTTCGCGCCGGCCTCGAGCTCGCTCGCGATGCAGCGCACGTCCGTCAGGCGCACGCCGGCGTTGTTCACGGGCGCGACCGAGATCACGCGCTCGGGCATGCGCGTCGCGAGCGCCAGCGCGATCGCGCCGCCGAGCGAGTTGCCCATCACGTGGAAGCGGTCGCCGCCGAGATCGGCGACCACCTCGGCGAGCCACTCGGCGTACGCGCCGAACGTGTGGCGGGCGCTCGGGTCGAGCCAGCCCTCGTGGAAGCCGGGCAGCGCCGGCGCGACGATGCGGTAGTCGCGGTGCAGCGACGCTGCCGCCCGCAGGAACGTGTCGGGACGATCGCTGAAGCCGTGCAGCCACACGAGCGTGCCCCGCCGCGCGTGCCCGAGCTCGAGGTAGGGCGTGATGCGCCCGCGGCGATCGCGATGCTCGCGACGACGCACCGCGAGCTTGCGGCGCTGCGCGATCCGGATCGCCGCGAGCATCGCACCGCCGATGGCCGCGGAGATCCCCGTGAGAGACGGCATGCGGCGGATCATGGGCGCTATTGAACAGTAGTCAACAGCGACTCGGCCGGGGCGAGCACTCCTGTCGACTCAGCGGCTGTCTAAAAATCGGCTCGCCCGCTCCGGGACCTTCCGTCCGCACGCGAAGCGCGCGCTTCCGTCCGGTCCCTCCGGGGCGAGCACTCCTGTCGACTCAAAGGCTGTCTAAAAATCGGCTCGCCC
>JALYRN010000124.1 GCA_030855295.1 Myxococcota bacterium
GGGTGACCCGGCGAAACCGAGCAGCGGCATCTTGTCGGCGCCGAGGTCGAACGTGCGCAGCGTGACGGTGCGCGGCGACATCCGCGACGCGATGCGCGCGTAGAGCTCGGTCTGATCGTCCTCGGTCGGCAGCTCGTCCTCGAGGTAGAGGAACTCGGTGCGGTAGAGGCCGATCCCCTCGGCGCGCTGGCCGTGCGCCTCGTCGACCTCGACCTCGAGCTCGACGTTCGCGAGCACCTCGACGCGCGCGCCGTCGCGGGTCGCGCCCGGCGTGCCCTCGCGCTCGCGCAGCTTGCCGGTGAACCGTCGGTATCGGCGCGCGCGATCCTCGGCGCGCCGCTGCTCGGACTCGTCGGGCTCGACCACCACCTCGCCGCGGAGCGCGTCCACCACGACGATCACGCCGGGCGTCAGGGTGCGCGTCACTCCGTCGACCCCGACCACCGCCGGGATCGAAAGAGCGCGCGCGAGGATCGACGTGTGGCTCGTCGCAGTGCCGAGATCGGTCACGATCGCGAGCACGAGGTGCCGCGGCAGGCGCGCCGTCTCGGCCGGGCTCAGGTCCGAGGCGACCAGGATCGTCGGGGCGTCGATCGGCGGCAGCTGCACGCCGACGCCGGTGAGGACGCGCAGCAGGTGCTCGCCGACCTGCTCGACGTCGCGCGCGCGCTCCGAGAGGTACGCCTCGCTCGCGGTCGCGAGCCGCTTCGCGATCACCTCGACCGAGCGCCGCACCGCCCACTCCGCGTTGAGCCCCTCGCGGATGCCCTCGACCGCCGCGCCGACGAGGAGCTCGTCGCGGTGCATCAGCAGGTGCGCCTCGATCACGAGGCGGTTCTCCGCGCCCGCCGCGGGATCGAGCGCGTCGCGCGCCTCCTCGAGGTGTCGTCGCGAGGTCGCGAGCGCCACCATCAGCCGGCCGACCTCGGCCTCCTTCTCGTCGCTCGCGATCTGACGACGGGGGATCGGCACGCTGCGCCGATCGAAGATCGTCACGCGCCCGACCGCGACCCCCGGCGAGCCGCAGATGCCCCGCAGCGTCGCGCGTTCCGGCGGCGCGCTCAGGCGGGTGGCAGAGCTGCGCCTCGGGCGCAGGGCGCGCGCCCCGCCTCCCGGAGGCTCGTCGCTCATCGCTCTTCTCCGAAGCGCGACGCGATCAGCACCCCGATCGCCTCGACCGCCGCGCGCGCCTCGGGCCCGCGGGCGCGCACCCGGATGCGCGAGCCGGGACTGCCGCAGAGCAGGAGCACGCCCATGATGCTCTTCGCGTTCGCGACCTGGCCGTCCTTCTCGAGCTCGAGCTCGCAGCGATATCGCCCGGCGAGCTGCACCAGCTTGGTCGCGGCGCGCGCGTGGAGGCCGAGCTCGTTGACGATCGTGAACGTGCCCTCGGCCGAGAAGGGCTCGCTCTCGTGCTCGCTCATCGAGACACGTCCCGATGAGACACCGCGATCTCGCGGCCCTCGGGGCCGTCGGCGGGCTCCCGCAGGTTGCGCCCGAGCTCCTCGGCGATCGCGACCGAGCGATGACGACCGCCGGTGCACCCGACCGCGACCGTCAGGTACGCCTTGCCCTCGGCCTCGTAGCGCGGGAGCCAGTCGGCCAGCAGCTTGCGGAGATCGACGAGCAGCGACTGCGTCTCGGGCGCGGCCATCACGTAGTCGGCGACCGGCGGATCACGGCCGGTGAGCGGCTTGAGCTCGGGCACGTGGTGCGGGTTCGGCAGGTAGCGCAGATCGAAGACGAGATCGGCGTCCACCGGCAGCCCGTACTTGAAGCCGAACGAGACGACGCGGACCTGCATCTTCGGCCGCTCGCCGACCCGCGCGATCGTCGACACCAGCGTGCGACGCAGGTCGTGCACGCTCAGGCGCGAGGTGTCGATCACCCGCCGCGCGCGCGCGCGCAGGCCCGCGAGGCGCTCCCGCTCGCGCGAGATCGCCTCGAGGACGTCTCCGCTCTGCGCGAGGGGGTGCGGCCGCCTCGTCTCGGAGTAGCGGCGCACCAGCACGTCGTCCGCGCAGTCGAGGAAGAGCACCTCGACGTCGTGCCCGCTCTCGGCGAGGCGATCGAGCGTGCTGCCGGCGCCCGCGAGGAACGCGCCGGTGCGCACGTCGACGCCCAGGCCGACGCGCGAGAGCTCACCGCCCTCGGCGAGCAGCCGCGCGAGCTCGGGCGAGAGCGTCGGAGGCAGGTTGTCGACGCAGAAATATCCGAGATCTTCGAGGACGTGCAGCGCGCTCGTGCGGCCCGCGCCCGACATCCCGGTGACGACGACGATGTGCAGCGGCATGTGCGTCGAGGGAGTCACGTCAGACGCGAGAGTGTAAGGCATCGACCGCTCGGATCGCACCGCTCCGTTTCGCGGACGGCGCCTTCACTCGTCCATCCCGAGGCCCTTCGCGAGCCGCGCCGCGAAGGCCCTGGCGGAGTGGTGGCCCGCGCGCTTCAGCAGGTGGTTGCGGGCTGCGACCTCGAGCAGGACGCCGAGGTCCCGACCGGGATAGACCGGCACCCGGAGCATCGGCACCGCGACGCCGAGCACCGGGCGCGTCTCGTCGTCGAGCCCCAGTCGGTCGAAGGGCGCGTCCTCGGGCTCCTCCTCGAGCCGGCAGAGCTCGACCACCAGATCGAGGCGCGCCTCGTCCTGCACCGCGGTCGCGCCGAAGAGATCGCGCACGTTGAGGATGCCGAGCCCGCGGATCTCGAGGTGATGCTTCAAGAGCGCCGGCGGCGCGGCGAACACGCGCTCGCCCATGCGCTCGAGCTCGACGCGATCGTCGGCCACCAACCGGTGCCCGCGCTCGATCATCACCAGCGCGCTCTCGCTCTTGCCGATGCCGCTCGGGCCGACGAGCAGCATGCCGAGGCCGTGCACCTCGATCATGACGCCGTGCATCGACTCGCGCGGCGCGAGCAGCCGATCGAGCGCAGCGTGGAGCGCGCCGATCGTCGTGCTCGATCGGGGCTCGGCGATCACGAGCGGCACGTCGGTCTCGCGCGCGATCGCGAGGACCTCGGGCAGCGGTTCGATCCCCCGCGTGACGACGACGCACGCCAGGCCGAGCCCGAAGAACGCTCGTAGCCGATCGGCGCGCACGCTCGCATCGAGCGTCTCGAGGTAGCTGATCTCCGTCTCGCCGAGGATCTGCACACGGCTCGCGACGACACCGACGAGATGCCCGGCGAGCGCGAGCCCCGACTTCTGGATCCGCGGATGAGAGACCGCGCGATCGAGGCCGCCCTCCCCTGCCGCGACGCGCAGCACCGACGCGAGCTCGGGCTCGGTGATCAGCGCGCGGGTCGAGAGCGTCGGCGCAGGCGGAGGGATCGAGGCGGGCTCGGGCATCGCACCCGCAGCTTACAGCCTGCGGCAGCAGCTCTCCTGTCGGCGCGGAGCCTCGCCAAGAGCCACCGGCCGCCGCGAGGAACGCAAGGGGGCGTAGGGGACCCCGCGCAGCGCGAGCGGAGCGAGCGGAGGCGGGAGGGGGGCCCCGATCCGGCTTTGCCGGGCGGGGGGAGGGGCTGCTCCAGCCCCTCCGAAGTCACAGCGTCTCGAGGAAGGCGACGAGGTCGTCGATCTGCGGCTCGCTCAGGTGCGAGGTGCGGCCGTGCTCGTCGCCGCCGCCGCAGTCCGGGCGGAAGCGATCGTGCAGCGTGAGGGCGCAGCCGTCGTGCATCACCGGCAGCCGGAGCGACACGCCGACGAGCGAGGGCACCTGGAACGCCTGGCCGGTGCCGACCGCGACGGTCTCGTTGTTCGTGAGCATCCCGCCCGAGTGGCAGCTCGCGCACTCCGCCTCGCCGAAGAAGAGCGACTGCCCGCGGGTGACCGCCTCGCGATCCGCCGCCGCGGTCACCGGCGCCGGCAGCTCGTCGAGCCAGCCGCCGAGCGCGTCGACCTGCGGGTTCGTCAGCGACGGACCGCTCATGCGACCGGTGAACACGGTGTCGCTCAGCGCCCGGAGGTCCGCGAGATCGCCGTCCCAGTGGAAGGGCGCGGTCTCGGTGACGGCACCGTGCATCGCCGGCGTGCGGCGCGGGCCCATGCCGGCGAACAGCCACGTGCGTCCGTCCTCGCCGCCCTCGGGGTGACACGACGCGCACGCGGTGCCGCGGCTGGCGTTGCCGTGGAAGATCGCGTGGCCGGTGTCGAACACCGACGCGCCGCCGAGGTCGATCTCGGCGATCCGCGCGTCGGTCGCGCGGTCGACGACGATCAGCCGCGAGGGCTCACGCTGCTGCACCAGCAGGATGCCGGGCGCGCCCGCGCCGGCGTCGCTCGGCGCGTACTCGACTGCGATCGCGTTCTCGATCCCCGGGATCTCGTCGGTCTCCCACGACTGCGTGCACGTCGTGCCGAACGCGAGCTCGCTCCGCGGGTACACCACGACCGCCGACTGGCCCGACTGGTTGCCGGCGTTGACGACCGCGACCTCCTGCCCGTCCGGCGAGGCGGCGATGTCGACCGAGAGCGACGCGTTCGCGAGGTTCGGCGCGTCGCTGACGACGGTGCCGTCGACGAACGTGATCGCCGACTGCACGATCGAGCCGTTGCAGAGGCTGCTCGTGTAGTAGGCGCCCGGCGCGGTCTGCAGCTCGGTGTCGCTCGCGCGCTGGTGCACCATCGCGATCTCGCCGGTGGGCATCGAGATCGTGCGCCAGGCGACCGCCGGGTGGAACCGGGCCTCGGTGAACTCACCGGTCTCGCGATCGATGCTGCCGCTGAGCGGGTCGATCATCGTCGTGGGCGAGATGCGGCGCGCGATCGATCCGTCGGCGTCGATCTGGAGGAGCTCCGCGCTGCGGAAGCTCGTCACCATCAGCTGTCCGTCGCGGTCGATCACGACGTCGCGCAGATCGCCGCCCTCGATCTTCAGCGAGCGGATCGCCGGCCCGCCCTCGCTCGGGAGCGTCACCAGCTCACCGCCGCGGCACGCGACGTGGAGCACGTCGTCGGCCGCGTCCCACGCGATGCCGCGCGGCATCGGGCACACCGCGCGGCGCTCGCCGCTCGCGGGCGTCTCGGGATCGAACGAGAAGATCTCGCCGCTGCCTCGCAGCACGGCGTGCGCCCGGCCCGCGCCGTCGACGATGACGCGTCCCGGCTCCGAGCCCGGCGGCAGCGTCGCGATCGCGTGCACGCGGCGCGAGGCGGCGTAGTCGACCACGACGATGCGATCGCGATCGGGATCGGACGCGATCGCCCACCCGTCGACGACGCGGAGGGTGCCGCCGCTGATCGCGGGCGGCGGCGTGTCGAGGCGCACGGCGGCGCCCTCGAGGCGTGGGTCCATGAACGGCGAGCGAGCGCCGATCTCGCCGGTGGGTGTCGGCCGGGAGGGCGCCGGCCTCGGGCAGCCCACCAACAGACCACCGATCACGCCGGCGACGATCCAGATCCTGCGCGTCATGTCTCGAGCTCCTCGCGAGCGCCTCCCCTGGGCGCTGCTGCCGGTGCCCCAAGCAGGCGCCGCGCCAGCTCGGAAATTCTCGAATTCGTGGTGCGAACCGGGCCGTTCGAGCGACACCGGGCCGCTGCATCACACCTGCCTGGCACGTCCTGGCGCGTGCAGCGCGATGCACGCTGTGCAGCGCAGGACACCCGAGGACGGTGGGCCCGCCCCCGATCGGTGCGTACGTAGCCGACGAAGGAGGACCTCCATGTCGTCGTCGACGATCGCTCTGTCTCCCTCGGCTCGCCTCGATGCGTGGCTCGGCGGCGCGCCGTTCTGCGACGTGCTGGCGCTCCGCACCGCGGCATCCGCCGACGCGGTGATGCGCGCGGCGCGAGCGCTGACACCGCGCGACGTGCCGCTCGGGACGTCAGCCGCCGCGATGCACGATCTGCCGCGGACGCTCACAGGACACGGCGCCGATGCGATCGACGTCGACCGTCCGCTCGTCGAGGCGATCCTCGAGCGCGGCGGCGTGATCCTGGAAGAGCGACCGAGCGAGCTGATCCTCGGGATCGCCGGCGCGCTCTATCGCGTCCGCGGCAGACAGGCCGTCGCGCTGCGCTCGCCCGACGAGCTCGCCGCGTTCGATCGCGCGGGCTGCGAGAAGGTCGGCATCAGCGTGCGCGCCGTCGCGATGGCCGACGGCGGCTGCGTGGTCGCGCTGGAGCATCGGACCATACCTTCGGGTATGGCGGATGGTCGCGAGCGCCGCCGGCTCGAGCGGTACTGGCGCGTCCTGGGGCCCGCGGCCGCGGTGATCGCTCGGCAGGTGCTCCGCGCGATCGCCCGGCGCGCCGAGCGTGCCGAGGGTCTCGAGATGGAGAGCCACGAGGAGCACATCGCGACGTCCGTTCGCTTCTGATCGAGCGTTGCGTCCGCGCGCACGGCGTACGCTCTTGGTGAGCTTGTGCGCGAGCGAGTCGTGCGCATCTGGCGCGCCATGAGCCCCAGTCCTCCTTCGCTCGAGGAAGCGCGCGCGCGAGGCGTCGACGTCGACGAGCGCTCGGTCTTCATCCCCGCCGACGGGGCGCATCTCTCGGGAGATCTCGCGCTGCCGCGGAGCCCGCGCGGGCTCGTCGTCTTCGCGCACGGCAGCGGGAGCAGCCGACACAGCCCGCGCAACCGGTTCGTCGCGCGCGAGCTCCAGAAGGGACGCCTCGGGACGCTGCTGCTCGACCTCCTGACGCCCGACGAAGAGGCGGTCGACGTGCGCACGGCCGAGCTGCGCTTCGACATCGGCCTGCTCGCGCGGCGCCTGGTCGCGGCGGTCGAGTGGGCACGTATGGAGCCCGCGACGCGCGACCTGCGCATCGGGGTCTTCGGCGCGAGCACCGGCGGAGGCGCGGCGCTGGTCGCCGCAGCGCTTCGCCCCGAGGCGATCACCGCGGTGGTGTCGCGCGGAGGTCGGCCCGATCTCGCGGGCGATGCGCTGCCCGCCGTGCGCACCCCGACGCTGCTGATCGTCGGTGGTGACGACGAGCCGGTGATCGAGCTCAACCGCCAGGCGATGGATCGAATGCGGACCGAGGTGGAGCTCGAGGTCGTGCCGGGCGCGACGCACCTCTTCGAAGAGCCCGGCACGCTCGAAGAGGTGGCGCGGCTCGCGCGCGATCTCTTCGTGCAGCGCCTCGGCGTGCGGTCGTTCTGATCGGGCGCCGGATCTCCCAGCGGCGAGCCGCACTCCTGCAGTACTACGAGTCGGTGCGGCGGGACTCGAGGTCTTCCCAGCGCGTCATCAGCCCGGTGAGCGAGGCGCGCGCCGCCTCGAGCGCCTCCAGCAGCGCCGGCAGCTCGGCGCCTCTCGAGGCGTAGATCGCGGGATCCGCGAGCTCGGCCTCGCGACGCGCGATGTCGGCCTCGCTCGCTTCGATGCGCGCCATCATGCCGTCGAGCTCGCGCGTCTCCGCGAACGAGAGGCCCTTCTTCTTCGGGCGCGCCTTGCCCGCGGGCGGGACGTCGCTGGCGCGCTTCGCGGTCGCGAGCACCTCGGCCTCGGCCTCCGCCCTGCCCTGCTCCTCGCCGGCGCGCAGCGCGCGCCAGGTGGAGTAGTTGCCGGCCCATCGGCGCACCCGACCGCCGCCCTCGAACGCGAGGATCGCGGTGGCCACGCGCTCGAGGAACCAGCGATCGTGCGTGACGACGAGCGCCGTCCCGTCGAACTCCACCAGCATCTCCTCGAGCGCCGCGAGCGTCGGCGCGTCGAGGTCGTTCGTCGGCTCGTCGAGGATCAGCAGGTTCGCCGGCTCGAGCAGCATCTTCGCGAGCAGCACGCGCGCGCGCTCGCCGCCCGAGAGCGCGCCCACCGGCTGCCGCTGCTGATCGGGATCGAAGAGCATGCGCTCGAGGTAGCTCACCAGCTCGACGCGCCGCCCGCCCCAGTCGACCTGACGCGAATTCGGCGAGACGTTGTCGGCGACCGACTTCTCGAAGTCGAGCCCGGTGCGGTGCTGCTCGAGGTACGAGATGCGCGTGTTGGTGCCGCGCACGACGCGACCGGCCGCCGGCTCGAGCTCGCCGAGGATCGCGCGCAGGAGCGTGCTCTTGCCGCAGCCGTTGGGGCCGACGATGCCGACCCGCTCGCCCTTGACCAGCGAGAGCTCGAGGCCCTCCACCAGCGTGCGACCGCCGATCGCGAGCGTCACGTCGTGCAGCTCGAGCACGGTGCGGCCCGTGCGCGTCGCCTCCATCGTGAGCTCGACCGATCGCTCGCGCGCCGCGGGGATGTCCGCGATCGTGCTGTGCGCGCGGTGGATCCGCGCCTTCTGCTTGCCGGTGCGCGCGGCCGGCGTGCGGCGCAGCCACGCGAGCTCGCGGCGCAGGAGGTTCTGCCGGTTCTGCTCGTGGCGCTGCTCGTGCGCGCCGCGCTCCGCCTTCGCCTCGAGGTACTCCTCCCAGCCGCCCTCGTAGCCGCGCAGCTGACCGCGCTCGATCTCGAGCGTGCGCGTGACGACCTGGTTGAGGAACCAGCGATCGTGCGTGACGAGCAGCACCGCGCCGCGGAACGAGCTCGCGAGGTGCCGCTCGAGCCACTCGATCGTCTCGACGTCGAGGTGGTTCGTCGGCTCGTCGAGGATCGCGAGGTCCGGGCTCGCGACCAGGAGCCGTGCGAGCGCGACGCGACGCCGCTCGCCGCCCGACATCGACGCGACGCGCCCGTCGAGCCGCGTGATGCCGAGGTGCTGCAGGTACGAGCGCGCCTCGTGCTCGCGATCCCAGCCGCCGAGTCGCTCGACCTCGTGGGCGGCGTGGTCCATCTGCGACATCCAGCGATCGGAGGTCTCGCCGCGCGCGAGCGCCTCGCTCGCCTCCTCGTGCCGCGCGCGCGCGACCTGCCACTCGGCGAGCCCCGAGAGCACGGCCTCGAGCGCCGTGGGATCGCCCTCGAAGATCGGCTCCTGCTCGAGGTAGATCACGCGCGCGCCACGCTGCCGAGCGATCTCGCCACCGTCCGCGGGATCGATGCCCGCGAGGATGCGCGAGAGCGTCGACTTGCCGCAGCCGTTCGCGCCGACGAGGCCGACGCGCTCGCCTTCCTCGATCGTCAGCGAGACTCCGTCCAGCAGGGTGCGCGCTCCGAGGCTCTTCCGGAGCGCGCGCGCGTCGAGCACGGGCATCAGCCCCCGTCCGTCTCGGCGCCGTTCTTCCCGCGCCCGAACACCTTGGAGCCGGGCGGCACCGACTTCGTGATCCAGACGTTGCCGCCTACGACCGAGCCCTCGCCGATCACCGTCTCGCCGCCGAGGATCGTCGCGCCCGAGTAGATCGTGACGCGATCCTCGAGCGTCGGATGGCGCTTGCTGCTCGCGTCCTCGGCGCGGTTCGGGACGCTGAGCGCGCCGAGCGTCACGCCCTGGTAGAGCTTCACGTCGTCCCCGATCACCGCGGTCTCGCCGATCACGACGCCGGTGCCGTGATCGATGAAGAAGCGCTCACCGATCCGCGCGCCCGGGCTGATGTCGATGCCGGTGCGCGCGTGCGCCTGCTCGGTGACGATCCGCGGGATCATCGGGACCCCGGCGCGATGCAGCAGGTGCGCGATGCGGTACGCGGTGACGGCCTCGACCGACGGATAGCTGAAGACGATCTCCTCGATGTTCTTCGCCGCGGGATCGCCCTCGTACGCCGCGCGCACGTCGCCGTTGAGCACGCGCCGGAGCGCCGGCAGCTCGCCGAGCAGGCCGAGCACGACCTCCTCGCCCGACCCCGCCGGCAGCGCGCAGCCCGAGCGGCCCATCCAGTGATCGTAGGTGAGCGCGCGCTCGATCTGCTCGACCAGCAGATGGTGCGCGGCGTAGAGGTGCTCGGCGATCGCCTGCCGGAGGCTGTCGCGGCCCAGGGCACGGGTCGCGTAGAAGCCGACGTAGAGCGCGGGGCGGAGATGGTCGATCGCCTCGATCACCGCGCGCTTGTTGGGGAGCGCGGCGCTCTCGAGGTTGTCGATCTCCAGCTCGCCGGTGTAGCTCGCCGCCACGGCGTCGATCGCCGCCTCGAGATCGCGGAAACGCTTGGGCTCGCGTCGCATTCGCGGGGTACGTTAGCCGCCAACCCGGAGAGCGGCGAGCCGATCGATGTCGACCAAGCGAATCCTGGATCTCGTGGGAGAGACGCCCCTCGTCGAGCTCGACACCGGCGTCGCGCGCGCGGGCGTGCGGCTGCTCGGGAAGCTCGAGGGCAACAACCCGGGCGGCAGCGTGAAGGATCGCCCCGCGCGATCGATGATCCTGCGCGCCGAGGAGCGCGGCGAGCTGCGGCCCGGCGTGCGGCTGATCGAGCCGACCAGCGGCAACACCGGGATCGCGCTCGCGATGATCGCGGCCGCGCGGGGCTACGCGATCGAGCTCGTGATGCCGGCGAACGCGACGGCCGAGCGGGTGCGCCAGATGCGCGCCCTCGGCGCGACCGTGACGCTGACGCCCGCCGACGCCGGCATGGAGGGCGCGATCGATCATGCGCGCGCGAAGGTGGCCGAGGGCGGCGCACTGATGCTCGACCAGTTCGCGAACGACGACAATTGGCGGGCCCACTACGAGACGACGGGGCCCGAGATCTGGCGCGACACCGACGGGGCGATCACGCACTTCGTCAGCGCGATGGGCACGACCGGGACGATCATGGGGGTCTCGCGCTTCCTCAAGGAGCAGCGCGACGCGATCGTGATCGCGGGCTGCCAGCCGACCGAGTGCTCGAGCATCCCCGGCATCCGGCGCTGGCCGCCCGCGTACCTGCCGAAGATCTTCGATCGGGAGCGGGTGGATCGGATCGTCGACGTCGATCAGCACGACGCGGAGGTCACGACGCGAGGGCTCGCGCGGAGCGCCGGCGTGTTCGTCGGCGTGAGCTCGGGCGGCGCGGTCTGGGCAGCGCGCTCGATCTGCGCGGAGCTCGACGCCGCGGGCGTCGACGGGCTGGTGGTCTGCATCCTCTGCGATCGCGGCGATCGATATCTGTCGTCGACGCTGTTCGACGATCCGGAGGTGAGCCGTGGCTGAGGCCTCCGTGGCGCCGCGACCGATGTCCGTGACGCTCGAGCAGGTCGGCGCGGCCGCGTTCGCGGCGGAGGCGGCGTCGGGCGGCACGGTCGTGATCGACGGCGCGCCGGCGATCGGCGGCGAGGGCCGCGGCATGCGCCCGATGGAGCTCCTCCTCACCGCGATCGCGAGCTGCAGCGCGATGGACGTGGTGTCGATCCTCCGCAAGCAGCGCGAGCCGCTCGAGCACCTGCGCATCGAGATCGAGGGCGCGCGCGCGGACAGCACGCCCTCGCCGTTCACGCGCGTGCGGATCGTCTTCGTCGCGCGGGGGAGCGTCGACGAGCACAAGCTGCGGCGCGCGGTCTCGCTGAGCGTCGAGAAGTACTGCTCGGTGCGCGCGACGATGTCGGGCGACGTCGACGTGCAGTGGGACGCGCGACTCGAGTGATCGCGAGCGGGCTCGCTGATCAGGAGCCGATGACGATCCGCTTCGCGCCCCGCGACTCGAGGAACGCACGGACGCGCGGCCCCTGCTCGCCCTGCACCACGATCTGATCGCCCTCGGCGACGGCGCCGCAGCCGAGTGCCTGCCGTAGCTCGCGCGCGATCTCGTCGAGCGCCGGCGCATCGGCGACGATGCCGGAGATCACCGTCACGGTCTTGCCGCCCCGTCCCTTGCGCGTGCGCTCGACCACGAGCTTGCCGCGGAACGGAGAGAGCGCGCTCGGGAGCGGCTCCGGACCCGCGGCGGGCGCGAGCGCGGGCCCCTCGGGCAGGACGTCGCGGAGCGACGCGAGCGACGCGAACGGGGAGCTCCCGCCGGACGGCTTCTTCGGATCGGACGCCACGGCGCCGAGCATAGCGCGCGGCGTCCGGCGACCTCAGCGACGACGCGACCGGCGACCGGTGCGC
>JALYRN010000825.1 GCA_030855295.1 Myxococcota bacterium
GAGCACCGGGGCGCGCTCGGCCCACCACTCGTGCGCGGCGTCGTCGCTCCAGGCCGGCACGTCGTCGCACGCATCGATCAGCTCGAGCAGCGCCGCGGCGCTCTGCGGTCGCGCCTCCGGCCTCTTCTCGAGGCAGCGCAGCACCAGCGCATCGATCGACGCGGGGAGCGCGCGGCCGAGGCGCTCGGAGGGGCGCATCGGCGCGGTGTGCAGGTGATGCCCGCACACCTCGACGATGTTCGTCCCGGTGAACACCGGCTCGCCGGTGAGCAGGAAGTACGCGAGCCCGCCGAGCGAGTAGAGATCACTGCGCGCGTCGATCTCTTCGGGCGCGCGGATCTGCTCGGGCGACATGTAGAGCGGCGTGCCCTGCAGCGCGTCGGCGTTGCTGAGCGCCGGTGCCGCGCTCGCCTCGAGCTCCCGCACCAGCCCGAAGTCGAGCACCTTCACGAAGTCGGGCAGCCCGCCGCGCTCGCAGAGCAGGAGGTTCCCCGGCTTCACGTCGCGGTGGATCAGCCCGAGCCGATGCGCCTCGCCGAGCGCGGAGGCCGCCTGTCGCAGGATGCGCAGCACGCGCCCCGGCGGCAGCGGGCCCTCCGCGCGCACGACGCGCTCGAGGTCGAAGCCGTCGAGGTGCTCCATCACGTAATAGAAGATGCCGTCGTGGGTCTGGCCGTAGTCGTAGATCTGGATCGTGTTCGGGTGCGTCAGGCGGCTGGTCATCTGCACCTCGCGCTCGAAGCGCGCGATCGCCTGGGCCCCACGCTCCGTACGCAGGAGCTTGATCGCGGTCGGCCGTCGCAGCAGCGCGTGGCGCGCGCGATAGACGATGCCCATCCCGCCCTCGCCGATCTTCTCCTCGAGCGTGTACTGCCCGAGCTGCAGCGCCTCGCGCACCTGACGGTGCAGCCCGTAGATGACGTGCGACACCACGCTGCTCGCCTTGATCGCCGCGAGCGCCCAGGTCGCGGTCCCCGCCACGAAGATCGCGGGCGACGGCCACCCCTCGGGACGGCCGGCCTGCGAGTGGAGCCACCACGTGCTCGCGACCACCGGGATGCACACGAGGATGCCGAGGAAGGCGGTGCGCGCGGTGTCGCTCGGCACGATCGCGCTGCGCACGAAGAGCAGGAAGCTGATCGCGAGCATGCCCGCGAGCTCGGGCCGCCACTCGACCTGCCCGAGCACCGGCAGTCCGCCGAAGATGGCGCCGAGGGTCACGACGAAGGTCGCTTCGAAGGCGTGCAGCGAGCGCACCGACCAGCGCCGCGTGCGGGTCACGTAGGACGCCGCGAGCACGAGCGTGCCGAGCCCGAGGTGCAGGTACGCGATGCCGCGCCCGAGCATCCACATCAGGTGCGCGGGGTCGACGATGCCGAGCACGATGAACTGCAGCACCCAGAGCGCGATCTCGAGGCCGCCGAGCAGCATCAAGAAGAGCGCGAGCCGCTGCTGCAGGAGCTCGCGGTCGTGCGACACCGCGAGATCGAGCGCGCCCAGGCCCAGCGCGCTCATCACGCGCGCGTAGATCCCGCTTGGCTGCTCCCGATCGGCCACGGGCGCGATTCTGGGTCTGCCGCGGGCCGATCGCCAGCGGTGCGGAGCGCGAAACCGGTCAGGGCGTCGGCGCGCTGCAGGCCTCGCCACTGCACGCGACCGAGTCGGTGCTGGTGCCCTGCTCGAGGTCGCGCAGCCAGTCGACGAGGCGGCGCCCGCCGACGTCGACCGTGTAGAAGTTGTCGTACGGGATGATGCAGTGCTGCTGGCCCGACGCGAGGTAGCTCGAGAAGTTCGGCGCGCGCGCCTCGATGTCGGCGACCGACGACTGCATGCGCGTGCTCCACTCGTCGACGCCGCTGCCGCCCATCGCCGTGAAATAGAACGTCTGGTTGTCGTCGAGCGCGGTGTTGTACTGGCTCAGGTGGTTGGCCGGGTACTCGTCGGCGATGCCGACGTAGAGGTCGGGCAGCGCGAGCGTGAAGAGGTCGACGCGCGCCGGGTCGAGCGCCGCGATCCACGAGGGGAACACCTCGTCGGCGTGCCACGACGGAAAGCTGTTGCGGAAGAACTCGTCGGTGATGATGCCGGCGCCGCTGTCGCCGAACTGGATCACGCGCGTGCCCGGGTAGTGCCGCATCACGTGCGACGACCACAGCGCGGCGCCGTACGAGCCCGCGCTGCAGCCGGTGACGAGGATCTGCTCGGGGGACTCGAAGCCTCGATAGACCCAGTCGAGCACGGCGCGCGCGTTGACCGCGCCGCGGTGGTTGATCGTGATCTCGTTCTCGCCCGTGCCGTAGGTCGTGCGCGAGTTGCCCCAGTGGATGTCGCCGGTGCAGTAGGGGACGATCACGTGCCAGTAGTCGGCGAACGGGTTGTCGGCGTTCTCGTGATCGTAGATGCCGTGCTGCTCGGCGGCCTCGACCGAGGCGCGCACTCCGTCGACGCGGTCGCTGAAGATCGCGTCGGCGACGCTGCACGTGAACTCGTCCCAGCAGGCGCCGCCCCCGATGAAGTCGACGATCACGCGATCGGTGGTGCCGGGGCGGACCCAGAACGCGTAGGGCTCGCCGCGCGAGCAGATCGTGTCGCCGCCGGGGACGATCTCGTTCCACTCGCCGGGCACGAGCTCGGCGGGGCTCGGCAGGTCCGGTCCGGCGGGAGCGTCGGTGCCGCAGCCGGGGAGCGCGACGAGGACGATCGCGAGCGACGCGGGAAGCAAGAGGGAGCGCGACATGCGCGCGAGCGTAGCAGCGCGGCGCTTCACTCGGCGAGCAGGTCGCGGAGCCAGACCTCGAAGGCGTCCCCCGACAACGCGGCCATCGCGACCTGATCGGCGATGCGCGTCGCGTCGCGGACGGCCTCGTCCTTCATGCCCCACTCCTCGAGGAACGCGCCGAGCGTCACGCCCTCGCGCGCCGCGAGGAAGCTCTCGACCTCGCCGCGGAGGAGCGCGCGGACGTCGTCGCGCGCGACGTCGTGCGCGAGCGTGCGGGCGATCAGGCGATCGACCGGCGCGCGCGGGGCGGCGTCGAGATCACCGAGCAGCTCGGCGACCGGCGCCTCGAGGATCACTCGGATCGCGTGCTTGCGCATGCGCGCCAGGATGGCCTTTCCGTCGTCGCTCTGGAGGCGCTGCGCCATCGTCTCGCGGAGCGGATCGAAGGCGCCCTGGCTGAACTCGCGCGCGGCGCCGGCGACGCGCTTCTCCATCTCGGCACCGAGCCCGCCGAGCATGCCGCGACCGAGATCGGCGAGCTTCTGCGCGCGCTCGCCGGCGCCCTGCGCGAACCCGCGCGCGATGCCGCCGAGCAGCTTGCCGGCGCGGTTGTCCTCGGCGGCGCCGACCAGCGGGAGCTTGCGAGCGAAGGCGAGCAGCGTGTCCTGTAGGACGGGCGCGAGCAGCTCGCGGACGTGCGCGGGATCGACGAGCTTCGCGGACCACGCACCGCGCGGCGCGCGCGTGCCGGCGGCGATGTCGTCGAGCAGCACCGAGGCGCCGTCGGGAAGGTACGCGGAGAGCGTCTCGCCGGTGTCGGCGAGCATGGCGCGCTGACGGTCGCCCGCGGGGCGCACGAGATCGGCGAGCGCGCGCTCGACGCGGTCCTCGTCGATCGCCGCGGCGG
>JALYRN010000826.1 GCA_030855295.1 Myxococcota bacterium
GCGATCGTCGCGGCACTCGAGCCCTGGATCGCACGCCCCGCCGGCGGTGCATCCGCAGCCGCGCGCGCCCGTCGGGCAGAGCCCCGGATCGGTCGCGCATCCCCAGAGCGCGAGCGGGATCGCGACGATCGCTGCCAGGTGCCCCCATCGAGCCATCGAGCGCACGTAGCACGCGCGCCGGAGAGCGTCGTCAGGTCGCGCCGTCGGGCTCGCTCGGAGCCCCGGGCATCTGCGCGTCCCAGTGCGCGACCACGGCCGCCGCGGTGCAGTCGCTCCAGACGTTGACCGTCGTGCGCATCATGTCGAGCACGCGATCGACCGCGAGGATGAGCCCGACCGCCTCGGTCGGCAGCCCCACCGCCGAGAGCACCACGACCATCATCACCATGCCGGCGTGCGGGATGCCTGCCGCACCGATGCTGACGAGCAGCGCGGTGATCGCGACCACGATCTGCTGCGCGAGGGTGAGGCCCGCGCTGTACGCCTGCGCGATGAAGAGCACCGCGATCGCCTCGTAGAGCGCGGTGCCGTCCATGTTGATCGTCGCGCCGAGCGGCAGCACGAACGAGCCGACGCGGTTCGGGATCTTGGCGTTCTTCTCGATGCGCTCGAGCGTCAGCGGAAGCGTCGCGTTGCTGCTCGCGGTGCTGAACGCGGTCAGCAGCGCGGGCGCGACCGCGCGCGCGAGCTCCAGGGGCGAGCGGCGCGCGATCCCCCAGACCAGCAGCGGCAGCGTGACGCAGGCGTGGATCGCGAGGCCGATCGAGACCGTCAGCGCGTACCAGCCGAGCGCCGCGAACGCGCCCAGCCCCGCGCCCGCGCTCGCCGCGACGACGAACCCGAGCACGCCGATGGGCGCCAGCTCGAGCACCGCCATCGTGATGCGCATCATCACGGCGAAGATCGCTTCGAAGAAGCGCTTGATCAGCTCGGCGTGCTCACCGCCGACCATCGCCGCGAACACGCCGAAGACCAGGCCGAAGAAGATGATCGGCAGCATGTCCCCCTCCGCCAGCGCGGCGATGGGGTTCGGCGGGATCATGTGGCTGAGCTGGCTCCAGAGCACCGAGAGGATTTCGGTCTCGCCCTCACGCACCGCGTCGGGGATGACCGTCGCACCACCCGCGATCGCCTCTCGCGCGATGCCCACGCCCGGGCGGATCAGGTTCACGAGGACGAGCCCCGTGATGATCGCGAGCATGCTGGTGACGAGGTAGTAGCCGACCGTGCGGCCACCGAGACGACCCAGCTTCCGGGGATCGCCGAGGCCGAGCACGCCCGTCACCAGCGACGAGAAGACGAGCGGCACGACGATCATCTGCAGGAGGCGCAGGAAGATCCGCCCCACCTCGCTCGCGATCGTCGCCGTCGTCGTCGCGATCGCGGGATCGATCGTTCCGTTCGCCGCCAGGATGTTCAGCGGCAGCCCGATCGCCACGCCGAGCAGCATGGCGACGACGATCCGGTAGTGGAGCGGGACACGGCGCACGCGCAGCGTTGGTACCACGAGAGCGCGCCCGGATGCGCGCTCCCGGCGCCTCGTGGTCCTCGCGAACGGCCCCTCTCATGCCGATTCAGCGTCGCGACATGCCGGGGCTGGATGCGATCGCGACGAGCAGCTCGTTCAGATCGAAGCCTGACGCTGCGAACGCGCCGTGCGCGTGTGCGAACGTGCACTCGTCGGCCTCGCGGCCGAGCGCCTGCTCGAGCCAGCGCTGCGTCACGCACTCGCGCACCTGATCGCTCTCCGAGAGCCGCGCCGCCAGCTCGATCGGCCCGAGGAACGCACCGTCGACGTCCGTCTCCACGAGCTCACCGGAGTCGTCGATCGGAAAGCCGTCGTCGGTCGTGCGCGCGCTTCCGTCGACGCCGAAGCCCTCGAACGCGAAGCCGATCGGATCGATCAGTCGATGGCAGCCCGCGCACGCGGGATCGGACATGTGCTGCTCGTATCTCTCACGGCGGGTGTCCATCATCCCGTCGGGCGGCAGCACCGGCTCCACGTCGGGCGGGGGCGGCGGCACCTCGTTGCAGAGCAGCTCGGTGCGCACGAAGAGCCCGCGCGAGACCGGGGTCGTGCGCTCGGCGACCAGCGCGCCGTGCATCAGCACGCCGCGGCGCGGCTCGGTCGCAATCGACACGCGCGACCAGTCCTCGGGCGCCATCGCGCCGTACCACGCCGCGACCTCGCGCTGGCGGATCGACCAGTCGGCGAGCAGGACCGTGGAGAGCCGACCGTCCCCGCGCAGCACCACCTCTTGCACGAAACGCGACGTCTCGGTGCGCAGCAGCTCGAGCGTCGCGGCGTCGGCCGAGCCCGACGGAGGCGCGTCGATCTGCAGCCAGGTACGCGCGATGCGGCTGATCCCGCGGCCGGCGCGAGGATCGCGGAGCATGCGCCGCGCCTCCGACTCGCGGGCCGCAGCGGTGGCGAGATCGGAGCGAGAGAGCAGCGCGTCGTCGGGGGGTGAGTCCCACAGCAGGCGCGCCATCCGGGCGGCGATCTCGGTCGTGGTCGCCGCTTCGCCGGGCGCGACGCACGACGAGTCGACCGCGACCTGGGCCGCGTCGACATGGCCCGCGTCGACGGTCGGATCGGGCGAAGCGGCGTCGGGCGAGACCGGGTCGGCGCCGGCGTCGGTGTCGTCGAGCGCGACGAAGGTCCGATAGCACCCTTGGGCGCCGAGCAGAGAGAGGAGGACGACGACCAGCGTCGGCTTGGACATGCGGTGGAGCGGCGACATGCGATACCGGCGCGCGAGACGGCCAGAACGGCTCACTGTATCGTACCCGTCGAATCCGTGAGCCGATCCGGCGCCCTCGTGCGTCTCTCGGGGAGTGTCGATGCCCGTCCACCGTCCGATCCGTGCTCGGCCCGCGAGCGTCGTCGCGCCGCGCGCGCCGCGGCCGCGCGAGCTCGGCGGAGGCGCGATCCCGCAGGTCGCACCGGAGCACGCGCCCGACGACGCCGAGCTCGTCGCGCGCGCGAGCCGCGGTGACCAGTGGGCGCAGGAGGCGATCTTCCGCCGCTACGTCCAGGACGTCACGCGCGTCGCCCAGCGTCTGCTCCGGCGTCGCGACGACGCCGACGATGTCGTGCAGGACACGTTCGCGAGCGCGCTGACCTCGCTCGACGCGCTGCGGGATCCCGCGCTGCTGCGGAGCTGGCTGCTCGGGATCGCGGTGCATCGGGTGCGGCGTCGTCATCGCCGACAGGCCTTCCTGCGCATGCTCGGGCTCGATCGCGGCCTCGACGACGCGTCGCTCGCGATGGTCGCGGCGCACGACCTGACGCCGGAGATGGCGGCCGAGCTCGCGCTCGTCGACGGCGCGCTCTCGACGCTGGGCGCCGACGAGCGGTTCGCGTGGATGCTGCGCTACGTCGAGGGAGAGAAGCTCGAGGACGTCGCCGCGGTGCTCGACGTCTCGCTCGCGACCGCGAAGCGCCGGATCGCGGTGGCCGACGCGCGCATCCGCGCGCACGTCGCAGGAGTGAGGCGATGAAGCAGCTGCCCGAGCCGATCGCGCCGCTGCTCGACGACGAGATCGACGAGACGCGCGTGCACGCGCTCTGGGATCGCACGCGATCCGCGATCGCCGCGCGGCAGGCGCCCGCG
>JALYRN010000125.1 GCA_030855295.1 Myxococcota bacterium
GCCCGAGACGCCCCCGCGTCCGGCCGTGCAGTCGGCGCTCAGCGGCGTGCAGGGCGCGGTCGCTGCCTGCGGCGGCGGTCAGCACGGCACGGCCATCGTGGCGATCACCGTCACGGGATCGACCGGCCGCGTGAGCGGCGCGAACGTCACCGGTCAGTTCGCGGGCACGCCGATCGGCTCGTGCGTCGCGCGTGCGGTTCGCGGCGCGCGCTTCCCGCGCTTCTCGCGCGCGACGATGGTGATCAACTATCCGTTCCGGCTCTGAGCGCGGCAGCGCGACCTGGCGAGAGAGGCCCCGTCTGCGAGCGCGCAGGCGGGGCTTCGTCGTTTCGTTCGTCGGTGCGCGCGGTCAGTCGGATCGGTGCCGACGCGCGAGGAGCACGCCGGCGGCGATCAGCGCCGCCAGCAGCGCGATGATCGCGATCCACCAACCGTGCGCGCGATCGGCGCGCCCGGGGTAGCGGACCCGCGCGCCGTACGTCGACGGCTGCGCGCCGTCACCCGCGAACGCGAGATCGGGCGTCTCGCAGCCGGCGGGATCGGGCGTCGCGCCGCACGCGACCAGCTCGGCTCCGTCGTGCGCTCGGAACGCGACGTCGGTGCGATCGAAGATCTCGCGGCGCACCATCCGGTCCTCGAGGACGATCGCGTGCTCACGCGCCTCGACGGGCAGGTGCGCGACCATCTCGATCGTGAGCCCGATCGGTCGCACGCGACCGATCGGATCGAGCCAGCCGTCGGTCCACGTCAGCGCGACGCGCTCGCCGTCGATCGTGATCGGCAGCTCGTCGCGGAGCCCCTCGCCCCACTGCGCGAGATATGCGTCTGCCTCCGATCGCGTCACCTCGCGATCGCCATCGGCGTCGGCGGCGGCGAGCACGCGCTCGCCCTCGTCGGCACCGAGCATCAGCGAGACCACGACGCGCGTGTCGCGCTCGGTCGCATCCAGCTTGAGGTAGCGCTCGGCGCGCGAGATCACGTGTCCGACGTGGGCGCGCGCGGGCGCGGAGAGCGCGAGCGCGATCGTCAGCAGGACAGCCGCGGCGAGCGCGCCGCGGCGTCGCTCACCCATCCCCGCGGCCGAGCGTCTCGAGGAAGCGCACCGCCGTCGCGATCCCGAAGCCCGTGCCGCCCTTCGGCGCCGCAGCGTGCGGTCGATCGAGGAACGCCGGGCCCGCGATGTCGAGGTGCATCCACTTCGTCTTGCCGATGAACTCGCGCAGGAAGAGCGCTGCGGTGATCGAGCCCCCGTACTGCTCGCCGACGTGCTTCATGTCGGCGATGTCGCTCTTGAGCAGCTCGCGGAGCTCCTCGTCGAGCGGCATGCGCCAGAAGTTCTCGCCCTCGAGGTCGGCGGCCTTCTGATAGCGGCTCGCGAGCTCGTCGTCGTTCGCGTAGAGGCCCGCGCGCCACGGCCCGAGCGCGACCACGCACGCGCCGGTCAGCGTCGCGTGATCGATGAGGAAGTCCGGCTCGAGGGTGCGCGCGGCGTGCGTGAGCACGTCGGCGAGCACGAGGCGTCCCTCGGCATCGGTGTTGATGATCTCGACGGTCTTGCCTTCGAGGCTCGCGAACACGTCGCCGGGCCGGAAGGCCGCCGCGCCGGTCATGTTCTCGGTCGCGCCGATGAAGCCGTGCACCTCGATCGGCAGGTTCAGGCGCGCGCACGCCGCGAGGATGCCGATCGTCGCCGCCGCGCCGGCCATGTCGCACTTCATGTCGACCATCGACTTCGGCGGCTTGAGGCAGAGCCCGCCGGAGTCGAACGTCAGGCCCTTGCCGACGAAGACGACGCGCTTGCCGGTCGCCTTCGCGCTCGCCGGCTTCCACGTCATGTGCACCAGCCGAGGCTCCTCGGCGCTCCCGCGGTTGACCGCGAGGAACAGGTGCATGCCGAGCTTCTCGATGCCCTTCTTGTCCCAGACCTTGCAGGTCAGGCCGTGCGCCTCGGACTGCGCGCGCGCGGCATCCGCGAGCGCGGTCGGCGTCAGGTCGTTGGGGGGCGCGTTGACGAGATCGCGCGCGACGTTGATCGACTCGCCGATGGCGGTGCCGCGACGGACCGCGTCCTTGAGCTTGCCCGCGTCCTCGGGCACGACGAGCCGCGCGTTCTCGGTGCGGCGCTTCGGCAAGCGATCGCCGGTGAGATAGCGCGTGTACTTGTAGTTGCCGGTGAGCAGGCCTTCGCTCGCCGCGCGCACCGCGCGATCGTAGTCGTCGATGCCGTCCGGCAGGACGAGCGCGACGTTGTGGTAGCGGCTGCCCGCCTGCGCGGCCTTGACCGCGAGCGTGCGCGCGTCGCGCTCTCTCCAGGCGCCGTCACCGAGGCCGATCACCAGGACGAGCGGTGCGCCGAGCCCCTTCACCTGCACGCGGAGCGACTCACCGGACTTGCCGGAGAAGTCCTCCATCTTCGCCGCCGCCGACAGCGCTCCGCCTGTGCTCTTGTCGAGCTGCTTGAACACGCGGTCCTTGCCGAGACTGCCGGGGCCTGCGGAGCGCACGCCGAGCGCCAGGAGGTCGGCTTTGACCTTCGTCGGCGCGTCGGTGGAGAGGCTGACCTTCATGATCCTCCAAGAGAGCTCGAGCGGGATTCGATCTCGCGATCCGTCCCTGCGCTCGGCGCGCGCGATGGTGCCACGCGAGGAAGGCAGTCACAAGCGTGGGAGGATGGCGGCCGCCACCCCGGCGCCGCCGATCCCGCCGATCGAGCCCTCGCTTTCCCTGCGTTTCGTCGTCGCGTCCGCCGGAACGGCGATTGCGGAGGGGGAGAGCGCCGCCGCGTGGTGGCGAGAGGAGAAGAGCCATGGAGAGCGTCACGAGAACGCCGCTCGTCGTCTACACGATCGTAGAGCGCGAGCGGGATGGGAAGAAGTTCTGGGTGCGTATCGGGAGCGCGTTCCGCAACCGCGACGGCAGCTTGAACGCGTACCTCGATGCGGTGCCGGTGAACGGCACGATGCACATCCGCGAGCAGCGCGCGTTCGGCGATCGCGACGCGGGGCCCGCCAACGACGACCTCGCGGTCGCCGACGCGCTGGCGGCGGGCTGAGGCGAGAGCTCCGGCGCTGCGCGCTCGCGCGCGTGGCGTCGTGATCGAATGGATCGAGACAACCAACCAATCGAACGAAGAAAGAGAGACAGAGCCATGAACAGTCACAACGAAGCTCGGAACGGATTCGGCCCCCAGGTGATGCGCGCCGCGCTCGCGGCGCTCGCGATCACGACGCTCGCGTCGGTGCCTCATGCGGACGCGCAGCGGAGGCCCGCGGCGCAGCCGACGGCGACCCGCGCACAGGCGGACGAGAGCACGGCGTCGGACGCGCAGGGGACGGTGAACATCCAGACCGCGTCGGTCGAGGAGCTGCAGCGCCTGCCCGGGATCGGGCCGTCGAAGGCAGCGGCGATCGTCGCGCAGCGCGAGCGCTCAGCGTTCCGCCGCATCGAGGACATCTTGCGCGTTCGCGGCATCGGGAGGGCGACGTTCCGTCGCCTCCGACCGATGCTGACGGTCTCCGGACCGACGACGCTCGCGCCGGAGACGCGCTCTGCGCGCCCCGCTCGCGCGGCGTCGGACGACGAGGAGGTCGAGGCGGAGTCCGGCGCGAACTGACGCGCCGACGCTCGAATCGGCTCGCCCGCTCCGGGCGCTGCCGTCCGCGCGCCGGGCGCGCTCCCGTACGCGCCCTCCGGGGCGAGCACTCCTGCTGACTCAGCGCGCGGATCGTGATGCCCGGCGGGTCCCGGGCTTCGCGGTCCGCGCGCTCGAGCGTGCGCGCGCGGGATCGAGCGCGTCGAGGATGCGCGTGATCGCTTCGCGCCGGAGCTTGAGCGCGGTGCGGTTCGCGACGACGAGCGAGGACACGTCGCAGACGTGCTCGAGCACGACGAGACCGTTCTGCCGGAGCGTCTCTCCGCTCTCGACGAGATCGACGATCACGTCGGCGAGCCCCGTGATCGGCGCGAGCTCGACCGAGCCCTGCACGAAGATGATCTCGACGGGGATGCCCTTGCGGGCGTAGTGCGCCGCCGCGATGTTCGGGAACTTCGTGGCGACGCGGAGGATGCGGGGAGGCGGCACGTGCGAGGCGAGCCCCGCGATCATCATCCGGCAGCGGCCGATCCCGAGATCGACGGGCGCGTAGAGGTCGTACTCGCGCTCGAGCAGCACGTCGCGACCGACGACGCCGAGGTCGGCGGCGCCGTACTCGACGTAGGTCGGCACGTCGTCGGGCTTGAGCAGCAGGAAGCGAACGCCGGCACGCGGATCGTCGCGCACGAGGCGGCGGTCGTCGGCCAGGAGCGTCGAGCGATCGAGGCCGACCTTCTCGAGCAGATCCGCGAGCGGCTTCAGGATGCGGCCCTTGGGGACCGCGATGGTCACCGGCGCGTCGCGCGGCTCAGGCACGCCCGCTGACTCGCTCGATGTCCGCGCCGAGCGCGCGGAGCTTCTCCTCGATGCGCTCGTATCCGCGATCGATGTGGTAGACGCGCAGCACCTCGGTCTCGCCGCGCGCGACGAGACCAGCGAGCACCAGAGACGCGCTCGCCCGCAGATCGGTCGCCATCACGCGCGCGCCCTGGAGCGTGCTCGGTCCCTGCACGAACGCGGAGCGCCCGCGGATGTCGATGTGCGCGCCCATCCGAACGAGCTCGGGAACGTGCATGAAGCGGTTCTCGAAGATCGTCTCGGTGATGACGCTGCCGCCCTTCGCCATGCACATCAGCAGCATGAACTGCGCTTGCATGTCGGTGGGGAAGCCGGGGTGAGGCTCGGTCGTGACGTCGACCGGCTTGAACGGCGGCGTGCCGACGACCCGGATGCCCCCCGCCTCGCGCTCGACGGTGATCCCGGCGGCGCGCATCTTCGCGCAGAGCGCCTCGATGTGATCGAACGTGATGCCCTCGAGCAACACGTTTCCGCCGGTCACCGCCGCGCCGACCATGTACGTGCCGGCCTCGATGCGATCCGCGATGATCGCGTGGTCGACGGGATGGAGCGACTCCTTCCCTTCGATCGTGATCACGTCGGTGCCCGCGCCCTGCACGTCGGCGCCCATCTTGTTGAGCACGCGCGCGAGCTCTTCGACCTCGGGCTCGCGCGCTGCGTTCGCGAGCCGCGTGCGCCCGCGCGCGAGCGCCGCCGCGCACATCAGGTTCTCGGTGCCGGTGACGGTCGGGATGTCGAGATGGATGTCGGCGCCCTCGAGCCGTCCGCTCGGCACCTCGACGTTCACGTAGCCGTGCTCGAGGAGCACGTGCGCGCCCATCGCCTCGAGGCCCTTGAGGTGCTGATCGATCGGGCGCGCACCGATCGCGCAGCCGCCCGGGAGCGATACGCGCGCGCGGCCGTATCGTGCGACCAGCGGTCCGAGCACGAGCACCGACGCGCGCATCTGCTTGACGAGCTCGTACGGCGCGTCGGGCTCGACGACGGGCTTCGCGCGGATCGTGACGACCGGCGGGGCTACGTCGACCTCGAGCCCGAGGTGCCGCAGCAGCTGCGCGGTCGTCTCGATGTCCCGCAGGTCGGGGACGTTGCGGAACACGTGCTCGCCGTCGGCGAGCAGGGCGCTGCAGAGGATCGGCAGGGCGGCGTTCTTTGCGCCGCTCACTCGGAGCGTGCCGCGGAGAGGTGCGCCGCCGCGCACGCGAATGTTGTCCATCGACCGCAGCCTCCAGCCTCAGCGTGTATCAACGCGCGGACGGCACGGCAACACTTCGCACCGACGAGGCACGAAGCAGTCGCCTTTTTCGCGCTGACCGTCAGGCGAGCGCGAGCCCGACGACGAACAGCCCGAAGCCCACGATCCACACCGTTCCCCACAACCGAGCGGACGCCCCTACGAGGCGGTCGTCCTCGTCGATCGCGCGCGTGACGAAGGCGAACGCCGCGACGATCCACGTCGCGAGCCCGAGCAGCGCGAGGATGCTCCAGCCCACCGCCGGGCGCGGCACCTCTCGCAGGAGCGCGAGGTGCGCGTCACGGCGCTCTTGCGGCGATCGCGCCGTGTCGATCGGGGCCGGCGGAACCTCCGCCATCAGCGTCGCGATGTGCTCGTCGGCGCGCGCCAGACGCTCGGGGTGGGGCACGTAGAAGCTGCGGGCGCCGAGGATCGCGCCGCGGATCGATCGCCACGCGGCGAGCGCGCGCTCGCGATCGGCCTCGCGCTCGGCGGCCGCTCCGATCTCGGCGAGCCGATCGAGCGCCTCGGTCGAGTAGGGGTTGCCCGGCGCGTACCAGCGCGCCGCGCGTCGGTAGTGCGCGATCGAAGCGTCGACCTCGCCGCGACGGTGCAGTCGATCGGCCTCCCGCAGCTCGCCGCTGGCCGCGCCCACGACGCGGACCGCGAGCAGCAGCAAGAGCACGCCGAAGATCGCGAGCCCGCGCACCATCCACCTCACCCAGCGACCGCTCCCGCCGGGCGGCAGGAGACCGCGCAGACGCGTCGTGCCGCTCACAGCAGGTCGCGCCTCCGGAACACGAGGCACGCGAGGACGACCAGCACGCCGGCGTAGAGCGCACCGTAGGCCATGGTGCCGGCGACGTACTCGAGCGGACCGATTCCGTCGATCGTCTCGAGGAGCGCGCGGCGCGGCGGCACGAAGAGGTTGAGGTTCGGCACGATCCACGCGAGCCCGTGCAGCAGGTCGCGCACGGCGTCGGGAAGCACGGTCGATCGCATCGTGGCCATCTCGTCGGCGGAGCGCCCGACGAGCCACACGCCGACCGTCAGCACGCCGGTCAGGAAGGGCGTGGAGAAGCTCGAGAAGAACACCGCGATGCCCGCCACCACCGCGACCTCGCCGACGTCGAGGACCAGCGACGCGACGACCGGAACGAGCGCGACATCGGCGCTCGCGGCGAGCCCCGCCGAGGCGCCCAGGGCCACGAGCGACCAGGGCAAGAGGACACTCGTGCGATCGCGCGCGCGCCAGATCGCCACGGCGAGCAGTCCGACGAGGGCCAGCGGCACCGCCGCGAGCAGCGCGGGCGACGCCTCCGCCTGCACCGACGCGATCCACAGCTGGATCGCGCCCATGATCGCCACGAAGACGACCGCAGTGATCGTGATCCCCAGATACTTTCCGATCAGGAACTCGTGGCGCCGGATCGGCTTGGGGAGGATCACGTAGAGCGTCTTGCGCTCGATCTCCTTGTACAGCAGCGACGAGCCGAGGAAGACCGCGACCACCACCGAGAAGAAGGAGATCGCCGCGAGCCCGAGGTCGTGGACGACGCGCTCCTCCTGGTCGAGCGAGAGCTGGGCGATCGCGAGCGTGAAGAGCAACACCGCGATCGCGAACCCGAGCACGCCGTAGAGCACGCGGTCGCGAACGGCCTCTCGGAACGTGTTGATCGCGATCGCCCAGACGCGGCCCATGCGGGCGCGGATCCTAGTGGACGCCGCAGCGACGCGGCAATGCTCGGGTGACCGATTCCGGCCGCGCGATCACCCGAGGCGGAACCACGCGACGCTCAGTTGAGCCAGCGCGGACGGTCGTCGTCGGACTGGCCACCGGGGATCACCGACAGGTGCGACGCACCGCGCGGGCGCTTCCCTCCCGGTCCGGTCTTCTTCGGGCGCAGCGGCCGTCGCTCGAGCCAGCGCGTGAACAGGACGCCCGCGACCAGCGCGCTGATCGCCATGAAGAGCGGCATCGGGCTGCGGGTCCACATCGACTGCAGCGCGGTGATCATCAGGAACACGCCGACCGCGTACCACGCGCTCATCGTCGGCATCAGGAAGAAGCCGACCGGCGCGCCGCGTGTGATCACCGCGAACGCGCCCAGCATCGCCCACGTGATCGCGGTGCCGCCGGCGAGCGGTGCCGCGAACGTCGGGAAGAGCAGGCCGAACGCGAGCGGCAGGATCGCGCCGCCCACCACCGAGACCACCGCGAGCTGGATGGTGCGGTTGCGCCCCAGGTGCGACTCGACGTATCCGCCGAACGCATAGATCAGCAGCAGGTCGATTCCGCGCGAGAACACGGCGCCGGGCCCCGGGATCTCCACGAGCGGGTACGTCGCCCACTGCCACGCGAGCGGGACTCCGACCTGCGTGTGCAGCGCGAGCCACTCGGAGAGCTGGATGCCGAACATCCCCTCGACGAGGCTCTGCACCACGAACGACGCGAAGAGCACGATCAAGATCGCGCGGGCGACGGGCGTGAGCGGCGGAAACGCAAACCTCATTCGGCCACCCTCCGGTGTAGCGATCACGAGCGATGGGGGCAACCCCCGGCACCTCGAAGCGACTTCACGATCCGTTCCACGGCGCGTCGGAAGCGCGAGCGCGCGCGATGCGGCTCTCGAGCGCTCCGGGGCATGCTCAGCGTTCGCCGTCGCCCGAAGCGAGCCTGGTGCGAGCTGGAACTCTTTGTTCTTGCTCGCGAATGCCGGGACGGCGCGCGATCTTCTCGCCCGCCGTGCGGCTGCCGAAGCGGCTCGGTCAGCTCGCGCTGCTCGACGCGCGCGGCGGCCGTGCGCTCGCGCGCGTGACCTTCGCGCCCACGGTCGCGAACGCTTCTTCGATCAGCTGCTGCTGCTCGAGCGCGTGCGCCTTGTGCGATCCCGTCGCCGGGCTCGCGCTCTCGGGGCGAGACACACAGCGCAGCGGCAGCCGGTTCTCGATCAGCGCCGGCAGGCGCGCGTTCAAGAAGTACCAGCAGCCGCTGTTGAACGGCTCCTCCTGCACCCAGACCAGCTCGGTGCCGTCCGCGTAGACGCCGAGCACCTCGCGGATCTCTTCGGGGCGTAGCGGGTAGAGCTGCTCGAGCCGGATGATCGCGACGTCGTCGCGGCCCTGGCTCTCGCGATGGCCGGCCAGCTCGTAGTAGAGCTTGCCCGTGCACATCAGCACGCGCTTCGTCTTCTTCGGCGCGACCGTGGTGTCGGGGATGATCCGCTGGAAGCTGCCGTTCGTGAGCTCCTCGAGGGTCGACGTCGCTTCCTTCGCGCGGAACAGGCTCTTGGGCGACATCACGACCAGCGGCTTGCGCCAGGGGCGGACGACCTGACGGCGCAGCGCGTGGAAGATCTGCGCGGCCGTCGTGAGGTTGACGACCTGGATGTTGTCCTCGGCGGAGAGCGCGAGGAAGCGCTCGAGCCGCGCGCTCGAGTGCTCGGGCCCGCTTCCCTCGAAGCCGTGCGGGAGCAGCAGCACCAGCCCGTTGAGGCGGTGCCACTTGTCCTCCGAGCTCACGAGGAACTGATCGATGATCACCTGCGCGCCGTTCGCGAAGTCGCCGAACTGCGCCTCCCAGATCACCAGACCATCGGGTGAGTCGAGCGAGTATCCGAACTCGAACCCGAGCACGCCCTGCTCGCTCAGCGGCGAGTCGTAGATCTCGAACTGCCCCTGGTCGGGACCGAGGTGGTGCAGCGGGACGTACTCCTCGCCGGTCTTCGAGTCGTGGAGCACCGCCATGCGATGCGCGAAGGTGCCGCGCCGCGAGTCCTGACCGGTGAGGCGGATGTTGTAGCCCTGCGCGAGCAGCGTCGCGTACGCGAGGTTCTCGGCCGTGCCCCAG
Source organism: Myxococcota bacterium (assembly GCA_030855295.1). Lineage (GTDB taxonomy): Bacteria > Myxococcota_A > Polyangia > Polyangiales > Sandaracinaceae > Sandaracinus. The sequence goes on from JALYRN010000125.1 coordinate 9,535, forward strand.
CGGATGCCGGTGCCCTTCTCCGCGGCGTCCTTGTAGGAGTCGACGACCTGCGTCAGCTGACGCATCAGCTGGAAGCCCTCGGGCACGGTCCCGAGCTTCTCGAGCAGCGGCACGAGCACCGACTTCGGCACTGCGGTCTCGACGTCGGGCGCGGTCGCATCGGGGCCGCCGCGGTATGCGGTCCACACGCCGGTGAACGCGGTCGGCTCGTACGTGCGCTTGGTCTCGCGGACCTCGTCGAGCGCCTTCGTCAGGTGCTCGCGGCGCTCCTTCATGATCGCGTCGGCCTCGGCGCGCGAGATCTGCCCGAGCTCGAGCAGGCGCTCGACGTAGATCTCGCGCACGGTCTTCTTGGAGTCGACCGCGGCGTACATGACCGGCTGCGTGAAGCGCGGCTCGTCGGCCTCGTTGTGGCCGTACTTCCGGTAGCAGTAGAGATCGACGACGACGTCCTTGGCGTAGCGCTGCCGGTACTCGCCCGCGAGCATCGCGACCTGGGCGACGGCCTCCGGGTCCTCGCCGTTCACGTGGAAGACCGGGCAGCGCAGCATGCGCACGAGGTCGGTGCAGTAGCGCGTGCTGCGCGCGTCCTCGACCTCCGTCGTGTAGCCGATCTGGTTGTTGATCACGACGTGGATCGTGCCGCCCGTCGAGTAGCCCGGCAGGTTCGCGAGGTTGAGCGTCTCGGCGACGACGCCCTGGCCGATGAAGGCGGCGTCGCCGTGGATCAGCAGCGGCACGACCGTGTTGCGCTTGCTGTCGCCGCGGCGGTCCTGCTTCGCGCGAACGCGTCCTTCGACCACCGGGTTCACGAACTCGAGGTGGCTCGGGTTGAACGAGAGGGTGAGGTGGACGTTCTTGCCGGCGACCTCGCGATCGCTCGAGTACCCGAGGTGGTACTTCACGTCGCCGCGGCCCTTGTACTTCTCGGGCTGCGCGTCCTCGAACGCCGCGAGCAGGTCCTGAGGCGGCAGCTCCATCACGTTGACGAGCACGTTCAGCCGGCCGCGATGGGCCATGCCGATGACGACCTCGCACGCGCCGTGCTCGGCGGCGCTCTGGATCAACAGCTCGAGCAGCGGGATCGTGCTCTCGCCGCCTTCGAGGCTGAAGCGCTTCGTCTTCGGGTACGACGTGTGGACGAAGGTCTCCCAGACCTCGGCCTCCGTGAGCTTCCCGAGGAGCGCCAGCTGCTGGTCGCGCGTGAGATCGAGGTGGTTGAGCGTCGACTCCATGCGGTGCTGGAGCCAGTTGCGCTCGTCGGGCTCTTCGATCTGCGTGACCTCGGTGCCGATCGTCCGGCAGTAGGTCTCCTTCAGGCGCGCGACGATCTCGCGCAGCGGGAGCTGCTGCCCCATCGCCTGGAAGGTCGTGCTCGGATCGACCTGCTCGAGGCCGAACGCCTCGAGGTTGATGTCGAAGTCGGGCTTCTGCGCGAGCCCGAGCGGATCGAGATCGGCGAAGAGGTGGCCGCGCACTCGGTACGCGTTGACCATCGCCGAGACGCGGCTCTGGAGCTCGGTCGCAGTGCGCGTCTCGGGCCCCGGGACGAACGAGCGCCGATCCAAGGCGCTGCGGCTTGTCGCTCCGTTCGTCAGACCGTTGCCGGCGGGCGCCGTGGAGATCGGGGCGCCGGCCGCGACGCCGCCGGACGAGCTGGGCGCGGCGAAGGCGCCGGCCGACGAGCGACGGGGCGGGAGCGGGTCTTCCTCGAGGTTGTCGAAGAAGTGACGCCACTCCTCGGCCACGGCCGTCGGGTTCTCGCGGTACTTGAGGTAGAGCTCCTCGACGAGACCCTGGTTGACGCCGAAGTCGTGAGCCATCTCTGCCTTCCTGGAGGCGCGCGGGCGAAATGCGCCCTGCGCGCGCGCATGGACCGGAGACGAAACGTGCCGTGGGACGGTACCGCTCCGAAGAAACGGACACGATGGTACCCCCGGCGGGCGGTGGCGACCAGGTTCTGTGCGCGAGCGGCGTCACGTTCTCTACGCACCGCGCGCCACCGGCGGGTCGGCGCGCCGCGCCGGGCGTGATCAGACCGCGAGCGGCTCGTCGATCGCGAGCGCGCGCACGCCGTCGAGCGCGGTGTCCTCCACCAGATCGAAGGGCGCTCGCGCGAACCGCAGCGCGGCGGCGCGGGCGCGGCCGTCGCGCTCGCTCGTCAGCGACCAGTCGGCGTGGCTCGCGAGCAGCACGAGCTCGAACGAGCGCCCGAGCGTCATCGCGAAGCGACGGGCGCCGCCCTCGACGTCGGCCGGGCTCGAGGTGTAGGT
>JALYRN010000126.1 GCA_030855295.1 Myxococcota bacterium
GGCCTCCAGCCGCCGGGCCCCGGCGCGAGCAGCGCCGCGCAGTAGCCACACCGGTGCGCGCGCGTCGCCGACGGCGGCGGCAGCGGGGCGCCGCAATTCGGGCACTTGTGCTCGGCGTAGCTTCCCACTCGCGATCGCGATTACCAGATCCGGCAGTGTCGAGACAACGGTGGCGGCGGCCGTCCTCGGGCGGGTCACCATCCCGCCGAATTCGACGTCCGCCCGATTGACACCATTTTCGCACTCCGTAATCTCGGGGCTCATGGACGACCGCGCGCAGAGCCCGCTCTGCATCGAGCCAGCGGAACCCCCAGGGGCCGTCCCAAGACGAACGCGATCGACGCTCCTCGGATCGTCGATCGCGTCCAGTCTGATCGCGTCTCGTCCCTGCTTCGATCCGCTCCACGCCCTGTGCGCCATCGCCCTCGCGACTCGCGCTCGGCCTTCTCTTCGATCGATCGATCCGGCTCGCGTCGCCCGCGCCGGACGGCTCGCGTGCGCGCCTCCTGCGCGCCGCTCCGCGACTGCCGGCGACGTCACGACTGCGTTCGGAGAGGAGCGCACCCACACCCGATGGACATGACCCGCAACGGACCCGCGCGACGAGCCTCGCGCGGCGCAACCGCCCCGAACCTCGGCTCGATCTCGATCGCTGCGCACGGTCGCTACGCCCTCGCGCCCCGCTTCGTGCGCGCGCTGGGAACGAGCGTCGGCGGCCGCTACGATCCGACGGAAGTGAGCCCCGCGTTGAGGAACGCCAGCACGGGACCCATGCGTATGCTCGTGACTCCGCCCTATGGGGGGGCGCTGCGCACGCAGATGAAGAGCCTGGGGGAGTCCCCCCGCGGAAGTGACGTGCGCACGATCGGCATCGCCTACGACCTGAAAGCCGAGCTCGAGCAGACGGTGCTCCGCGCCGCCGGCGACGCCGCGCTGCCCGACGACGTCTTCGAGGAGTACGACTCCGAGGCGACGGTCGCGGCGATCGAAGAAGCGCTCGGCACCAACGGCTTCCGCACGCGCCGCCTCGGCAGCGGCCGCTCGTTCCTCACGCGCGCGATGCACGAGCCCGGCGATCTCGTGTTCAACATCGCCGAGGGCTACGGCACGCGATCGCGCGAGGCGCACGTTCCGAGCGCGCTCGAGATGCTCGGCGTGCCGTACACGCACTCCGATCCGCTGACGCTCGCGCTGACGCTCGACAAGGCGATGGCCAAGCGCGTCGTCGCGTCGGCGGGTGTGCCGACGCCGCGCTTCGCGGTGCTCGAGCACGTCGATCAGGTCGTCGGCCTCTCGCTCGCGTACCCGCTGATCGCGAAGCCGCTCTTCGAGGGCTCGAGCATGGGCGTGCGCAACCACAGCCGCGTCACGGACGAGCACGAGCTGCGCGAGCTCGTCGGGCAGCTGCTCGCGGACTATCGCGAGCCGGTGCTCGTCGAGGAGTTCGCGTCGGGGCCGGAGTTCACGGTCGGGATCCTCGGGACCGGTCCTTCGGCGCAGGTGATCGGCGCGATGGAGATCGTCCCGAAGAACTGCCCGATCGACGAGTTCGTCTACTCGCTCGAGGTGAAGCGCAACTACCTCGAGGAGGTCGAGTACCACGCGCCGCCGCGGCGCCCCGCCGAGATGGTGAGGCACGTCGAGGAGGTCGCGCTCGCGGCGTACCGTGCGCTCGCGTGCCGCGACGTCGGCCGCGTCGACATCCGCATGGGCGACGACGGGGAGCCGAAGTTCCTCGAGGTCAACCCGCTCCCGGGGCTCAACCCCGTGACCGGCGACCTCGTGATCCTCGCGCGCGCGAACGGGCTCGGCTACGCGGACCTGATCGGCCGCATCGTCGATGGTGCACGCGAGCGCCAGGGCCTCTGAGCCGGACATGAGCGCGGCGGCGATCGGGTCGATCGCGATCGTGTGGGATCACGTGGCGACCGCCGACGCCGGCGCGACCGAGACCGGCGCGGCGGAAGCGGCGGCGGTCGCGTCGATCGGCGGGGTGATCGACGAGGTGGCGTCGGTCGCGGCCGGCATGGGGGTGCGCGTCGAGCGCGTGCCGCTCGCGGGCGACGCCGCCTCGCTCTTCGCGAGCATCGCGGCGATCGACGCCGACGTCGTCGTCAACCTCGCGGAGAGCTGGGCCGGTCGTGCGCGGAACGAGGCCGGCGTCGCGTGGATGCTCGAGCTCGCGGGGCGCGCGTACACCGGCGCATCGCCGCGCGCGCTGACGCTCTGTCTCGAGAAGCCACTGACGCGCGCCGTGCTCGCGTCGGCGGGGGTGCCGGTGCCGCAGGGCGTCGTGCTCGAGCGCGCGGATGCGCGCGTTGCGATCGCCGAGCTCGGCGACGGCAAGTGGATCGTGAAGCCCGCGGCGCAGGACGCGAGCCACGGGATCGACGCGTCGAGCGTGGTGCAGAGCGAGCGCGCGCTGCGCGAGCGCGTCGCGGTGTTGATCGAGCGCGGGCTGGGACCAGCGCTGGTCGAGCGCTTCGTCGAGGGGCGCGAGCTCAACGTCTCGATCGTCGAGCTCGATGGCGCGCCGCCGCGTGCGCTGCCGATCGCGGAGATCGACTTCGGCGAATTCCCGAGTGAATACCCGAAGATACTGACGTTCGCCGCGAAGTGGGACGAGGCGAGCGCCGAGTATCGCGGCTCCAAGAGCGTCCTCGCGCGGGCGCTGGCGCCGGCGCTGCGCGACGAGGTCGAGCGGGTCGCGCTGGCGGCTTGGCGCGCGCTCGGTCTGCGCGACTATGGGCGCGTGGACCTGCGGCTCGACACCGAGGGACGTCCGTTCGTGATCGACGTGAACCCGAACCCCGATCTGTCGCGCGGGGCCGGGCTCTGCCTGGCGGCGGAGCGCGCCGGGATCGCCTACCAGCAGCTGGTCGAGGGCATCGTGCGAGGAGCGGCGCGACGTGCGTGTGCGAGCTGAGCTGCGTCCCGAGGACCGCGACGCGATCGAGCAGATCGTGCGCGGCGTCGCCGTGTTCCGGGCCGACGAGATCGAGGTCGCGATGGAGCTCGTCGACGCCGGGCTGTCCGAGGACGATCTCGGCTACCAGTTCGCGATCGCAGAGGACGACGACGATCGCGTCATCGGGTACGCGTGCTGGGGGCTCGCGCCGATGACCGACGCGACCTACGACCTCTACTGGATCGCGGTCGACGTGACGCTGCATCGCAGCGGGGTCGGGCGTGCGCTGCTCGCGGCGTGCGAGGAGGACGTGCGCGCGAGGGAAGGGCGCCTGCTCCTGATCGAGACCGAGGGAACCGACGCGTACGAGCCGACGCGACGCTTCTATCTGCGCGCGGGCTATCCGGAGATCGCGCGGGTGCGCGATTACTACCGCGAGGGAGCGGACAAGGTGATGTACGGACGGAGGCTGCGATGACGACGACGCCCAAGGCCGCTGCGCGTCGCGCGCTGTCGGTGATCAACGCGCAGACAGCGACCTTCGAGTGCGTGTGGCCGGGCTGCGGCGGCGCGTGCTGCAAGGAGAGCCGTCCGCCGATCTCGCCCGGTGAAGAGACGCGCATCGCCGAAGCGATCGCGCGCGTGCTGCCGATGCTGCGCCCCGAGGCACGGCGCGTCGTCGAGCGCGGCGGCTGGAAGACGCGCCGCATCAAGGGCGGCCGTCCCACGCTCGCGGTCGCGTCGCGGTACTGCGTCTTCTACGCAGAGGGCTGCGCGCTGCACAAGGTCGGCGCCGCCGAGGGCGACAAGAACAAGTACAAGCCCGGCACCTGCATCACGTTCCCGCTCGACCGCGACGATCACGACGCGTGGTACGTGCGGCAGCAGGGCTACCAGGACGAGGCCTGGGATCTCGAGTGCCTGGATCCGAAGACGTCGGCGCGGCGCCCCGCCGACTCGCTGGCCGAGGAGATCGAGTTCGCCGAGCGCGTCGACGCGGGCCTCGAGCACTGGCGCAAGTAGCGGTCGAGAATCTAGATCTCGATTCCGTCCCACGAGCGGATCGCGATCCCGAGGCTCGCGGCGACGCCGGAGCGCGGATCCGGTCGCGCCGGATCGGGGCTCATCGCCTGCCCGCCGATGCTGAGATCGACCAGCACCGCGAGCCGGTCCGTGAGCACGACGCCGATCCAGCCCTGCGTCGTGTAGATGCGGCCGGAGAGTGGGATCGCCGAGGCGATGACGGTGCGGACGCTGAGCGGCTCGGCCGCCTCCAGCTCGAGCGAGAGATCGAGGTCCATGCCGAGCGACGCGCAGCCCTCGACGGGCGGTGGCGCTGTCCCGAGGAGCACGCTCGCGAGCAGCACCGTGGCGAAGCCTTGCATGCGAGCACATCGAGCAAGCACCGAGCCGCCCGCGTCCGCTCGGCTCCGTGCAGCGTACCCGCCACGCAGGTGGGGCGTGGCGTCCCACGCGCGGCGACAGGCACCGGCCACCGCGCTCGCGTGTGCGCCCTCCGGCGCGAGCTCTTCTGCCGATCAGAGCGCGCGCAGCGCTTCGCTCAGCCGGGGCAGCGCGTCCTGGATGTCGCGCTCACCGACCGCGCCGATGCTCAGCCGGAACCAGCCGTCGTCGCCCGCGACGCCGAACGCCTGGAAGGGAACGATGCCGACGCCCGCCGCCTCGAGCACGTACCGGCGCACGTCCTCGTTGGTGCGCAGCTCGGCGCCCGACGGCGTCTTCTTGCCGAACGGCGCGATGCGCACGGTCAGGTAGATCGCGCCCTCGGGCGAGAGTGACTCCACCGGCAGGCCGGCGGCCTTCATCTGCTGGAAGCCCTCGTGCAGCGCGCCGAGGCGCTTCGAGATGCCGGTGCGCATCGTGCCGAGATAGGTCGAGATCGCGTCGCGATCCTCGAGCAGCTTCGCGGTCGCGATCTGCTCGGCGCGCGGCGCCCACGCGCCGACGTGTCCGATGATCGCGCTCATGCGATCGATGACGTCGGTCGGCCCGACCGCCCAGCCGACGCGCACGCCGGTCGCCGCGAACGCCTTGCTGATGCCGTCGACGAAGATCGTGTACTTCGCCATCTCGGGCACGAGGCCGGGCGGCGTGAAGTGCTCGGTGCCCTTGCTCGTGAGCATCCAGTAGATGTGGTCGTACATCAGGTAGACCGGCTTGGTGCCGCGCGCCGCGCGCGCCTCGTTCTCGGCGACGATCGCCTCGCTGATCCCGAGGAGCTGATCGCGCGCCATCGCGGTGCCGGTCGGGTTGAGCGGCGAGTTGAGGCAGACGAGGCTCGCGCCCGGCTTCTCGCCGTCGGAGCGGAGCGCGGCGAGGAGCGCGCTCTTGCTCGGCAGGAAGCGCGACTCGGGGCCGCACGGCACCACGACGCCCTTGGCGCCGAGCATGTGCACGTAGTGGTTGTTGTTCCAGCTCGGCACCGGATAGACGACGACGTCGCCGGGATCGACGACCGCGCGATAGATGCCGTAGATGATCGGGCGCGCGCCCGCGGCGACGAGGAACGACTCGAGCGGATAGCGCAGGCCGAGCTCGCGCTCGTAGAAGCGCGGCAGCGCCTCGCGCAGCTCGGGCATGCCGTTGCTCGGCGGGTAGTTCGTCTCGTGCGCTTCGTACGCGGCGATGATCGCGTCCTGCAGCGCCTGGGGGATTGCGAACTGCTTCGGATCGAAGTCGCCGACCGTCAGGTTGCACACCGTCTTGCCGCCGCGGACGAGCGCGCGGATCTCGGCGGCGATCTTGAGGATCTCGGAGCCGACCAAGCCTTCCGCCATCGTCGACACGCGAGGGTGCGAGGCGGAGGACGAGCTCGGAGAGGTGCGGGCGAGAGCGCTCAGATCGATCGTGGCCATAGGGCGCGACGATGACACGAAAAACCGCCGCGAGCGCAGGCGGACGCGGGGATTCTCACGCGCGCGAAGTCCGGTACGATGGAGGCAGCTTCGAGGAGTTTTCATGACGCAGTGCATCGCGAATTCGAGCTGGTCCCGCGCTCTGGTCCTGTCGATCGGCCTGGCAGTGGGCGCGCTCGCATCGGGCTGCGACTGCTCGGGCGGCGAGGGATCGTGCGAGACGAGCAGCGACTGCTCGGGCAGTCGCCGCTGCATCGATGGCTTCTGCCTGCTGCCGCGCGACGCGGCCGGTGGCGATGGGGTCGACGCCTCGCTCTCCGATGCGAACGTCGTGCGTCCCGACACCGGCCCGGCGATCGACGCCGGTCCCTGCCGCGCGGTGAGCGCCGAGTCGACGATCGAGCCGATCCCGGTGGACATCATCATCGCGATCGACAACTCGGGCAGCATGACCGAGGAGGCCGCGGAGGTGCGGACCAACATCAACCTGTTCGCCGAGATCATCGCGGCGAGCGGGCTCGACTACCGCGTCGTGCTGATCAGCGCGCCGACCGGCGACCGCGGCGTGTGCGTCCCGCCTCCGCTCGGCACCGGCGCGCCCGCGTGCGCGAGCGGTCCCGAGGGTCGCCTGCTCGCGCTGCACGTCACGGTCAGCTCGCGCAACGCGCCCGACCTCGTGCTCTCGCAGTACCCCATGTACGTCGACTTCCTGCGGCCGGAGGCGGCGAAGGTCTTCCTCTGGATCACCGACGACGAGTCGAATGTCTACACCGCCGACTCGTTCCGCGAGGCGATCGCGGCGCTCGCACCGGCGGGCATGTTCGACCGCACGATCCACAACTCGATCGTCGGGTACTACGGCGACGCGATGGCGGACTGGGGCCGTAGCGGCGCCGGCTCGTGCGGCTCGCTCGCGCGCGTCGGCACGACGTACATGCGGCTCGCGACCTGCGTGACCAACGCAGGAGATCCGATCGCCGACTGCCTGCCCGGAAGCACCGCGCGCGTGTGTGAGGCCGACTGGCGACCGATCTTCGAGGAGATCGCGATGGGCGTCGTGGCGGGCGTGCCGGTGGTCTGCGAGTTCGACGTTCCCGCACCGCCCGAGGGCAGCATGCTCGACCTCGACGAGATCCGCGTGACGTGGCGCTCGGGCGACGTCGTGCGCTCGATGCTGGATCGCGTCGAGGGCATGGCGACGTGCACGGCCAACGGCTGGTACTTCGACGACCCGGTCGCGCCGACGCAGATCGTGCTCTGCCCCGACGTGTGCCGCGACGTGCAGGCGGATCCCGACGCGCAGATGGACATCGCGCTCGGGTGCTTCCCGATCCTCGAGTGAGCCTCGAGCGAGGCTCCTCGATCACTGCTCCTGTTCGCCGAGGATCTCCGAGTAGCGCGTCATCTCTTCCATCGTGACGTTGCCGTCGCAGTTCAGGTCCTCGGGCGGCTGACAGCGCGGCACGAACGCCGGCGCCTCCTCGGGCGGCGGCATCTCCGAGAAGCGCGTCATCTCTTCCATGGTGACGTTGCCGTCGCAGTTCAGGTCCTCGGGCGGATCGCACGCCGGCGGTCTCGAGCCGCCCACGTCGCCGACCTCGCCGCCGACCTCGCCGCCGTCGATCATCGTGGGCGCCGTCGGCGCCTCGGCGCCCATGATCCAGCGGCCGAAGCCGGCGGAGATCGGCTCGATGTACGTGATCGCCATCAGCCCGCAGAACATCAGCGCGATGAAGGGCGCGACCGAGCGCACGAGATAGCCGAGCGGCTTCTCGAAGAGCGTGCTCGCGACGAACAGATTCAGCCCCACCGGCGGCGTCAGATAGCCGATCTCGAGGTTGACGATGAACACGATGCCGAGGTGCAGCGGGTCGATCCCGAGCGCCATCGCCATCGGCGCGATCAGCGGCACGAACACGAAGATCGCGCTCATGATGTCCATCAGCATCCCGACCACGAGCAGCAGGATGTTGAGCACCAGCAGGAACATCAGCCGGTTGAAGTTCATCGAGCGGATCCAGTCGCCCGCCATCGCCGGGATGCTCTGGTCCTCGAGGAACTCCACGAAGCTCATCGCGACCACGAGGATCACGAGGAAGCTCCCGAGCATGATCGCGGTCTCGCCGAAGATGTGCGGCAGGTCCTTCAGCGTCAGCGCGCGGTGGACGTACACCTCGATCACCACCGCGTAGACGACGCTGATGCACGCCGACTCGACCGCGGTGAAGAGCCCGCTGTAGATGCCGCCCAGGATGAGCCCGGGGAACATCAGCGACCAGAAGCCCTCGCGCGTCGCGTGCCCGAGCGTCGCGAACGAGAACGCGTCCCGAGGCGTCTTGTCGAGCACGCCGCGGACGATCGAGTACCCGATCAAGATCCCGCCGATCACGATGCCGGGTCCGATGCCGGCCGCGAACAGCTCCTCGACCCGGATCGACGCCTGCGTGTTGACGATCGCGTAGACGATCATCGGGATCGAGGGCGGGATCAGGATCCCGAGCGAGCCCGCGGACGTGACGAGCCCGTGCGCGAACTGCGGCTTGTAGCCGTTGTTGATCAGCGCGGGGCCCATCATCCCGCCGATCGCGACCACCGTCGCGGGCGACGAGCCGCTGATCGCCGCGAAGATCATGCACGCGATCACCGCGCTGATCGCCATGCCGCCGGGCAGCCATCCGACCAGCGCGCGCGCGAAGTCGATCAGCCGCTTGCTGATCTGGCCGCGCGCCATGATCGCGCCCGACAGGATGAAGAACGGGATCGCGAGCAGCGCCTCGTTGTCGGCGATCGTCACGATGCGCTCGATCAGGATCGAGAACTCCCAGAGCTCGTCGCGCTGCGTCCAGAGGAGGAACGCGACGACCGTCAGCCCGCCGAGCACGACGAAGAGCGGCTCGGCGAGCAGCATGCCCGCGAGGATCACGGCGGCGAGCACGCCGCCCTTGCCGAGCAGCGGCAGGAGCACGACGAGCGCGAGCACGACGAAGAACGCGATCGGCTTCTTCGGCTTCTGCGCCTGGCCGACGTCGGACTGCTCCTTCGTGGTGCGGCCCGCGGCGTTGTCGACGGCCTTCTCGGCCGCGAGCTTCTCCGCCTCGGCGAGGCCTTCGCCCTTCGCGGGCGCGCCGTACTTGCCGCCGAGCACCGCCGACACCGCGGCGCCGAGGAAGCGCAGCGCGCTGATCCCGAAGAGCAGCGGGATCGCGACGGTGCGCGTCCAGAGCGGCACGCCGCTGAGCGGCAGGTTGCCGCCGATGTAGAACGCGCCGGTCTCCGAGAAGACGTACTGGTAGCCGAGGTACGCGAGGAAGAGACAGAAGAGCGCGGCGACCAGGTGCGACGCGCCGGCGAGCCACTTCTTCGCCTTCTCGGGGTGCGACTTCTCGAGCGCCTCGAGGCGGATGTGCTTGCCCTCGTGGACGCAGAGCGATGCGCCGAAGAACCCGACCCAGAGGGTCACGGTCATCGCGATCTCTTTCGACCACGTGTAGCCGCGCGGGAACTGCTCCGCGATCGTCAGCGCGATCAGCACGCCCGCGACCAGCGCGCCGACGCCGAGGCGCAGCGGCCATCCCGGCTTGCGCGCGCGGAGCTGCCCGGTCGCGAACAGCGCGAGACCCAGCGAGAGCAGCACGAGGTACACGACGCGCGAGCTCGTCTGCACCATCAGCACGCCGACGCCCGCGATCAGCGCGCCGACCAGCACCGCGAGCACGGCGGCGCTTCCCTTGATCGGCAGGATCGGAGCGCCCTTCTGCTTCTCCGCCGCCTTGATGGCGGCGTACAGCAGCGCGAGCCCGATCACCCCACCGACCCACGGCGCGACCGCGCCCCGCAGTGCCGCGTCGTCGATCAAGACGCCGAGCCACTGCGAGATCTCGTTCTCGGGGGCGATCAGCTGTCGATAGACGACATCGAGGAAGACGATGACCGTCATCACGACGAGCATCAGCGCGACGAGCGCTTGCTCGAGCGTGAACACTGCATCGTCGACGCGGTGGAGCGGGGAGCGGGCGGGCGCGCCCGCGCTGGGATCCGCGGCGGTGCGCTCGGGCTGCGACATAGCGCGAGATTCTCGCCGAGCCATGAACGCGTGCGCAAGGAAGGCGCGCCCGCCGGTACGGGGAGGCGCGCATGGTAGCCTCTCGACGATGTGGGATCGGGGGCGTGCCGCGGCGCTCGCGCTCGCGATGCTGGTCGCGCTGGTCGGGTGCGAGACACCGGTCACGCGCCTGCGCGTGGTGCACGTCGCCGGCACGACGCCCGCGCTCGACGTGTGGACGGGCGGACAGCGCCGAGCCAGAGGGCTCGTGTTCGGCGACTCGACCGAGTGGCTGGTGGTGACCCCGGGCGAGCTGCTCGACCTGCGCGTCAGCGAGCACACGTCGATCACGACCCGCCCCATCGGCAGCGGCGGAGACCTGATCGCCGTCGTCCAGGACGGCGCGTTCACGGGCGGCGGCGAGCCCGCGGTGAGCCTCGCGAGCGTCCCTCGCGCGCAGGGGCGTGGCCTCGAGCTCGTCCTGGTCCCGGTGGACCTGGTCCCTTTGGGCGCCGCGATCCTGCTCCGCCTCTCGGTGCCCGATCGCCCCGGCCTGATCGTCGAGGCAGCGGCCGGGCGTGCGGCCTCTCTGGTGCTGCCGGCCGACGTCTCGGCGTTCACTGTCCAGATCCCGGGCGCGCCGGCGACGGCGCACACGTTCGCGATCGACGATGCGATGCGGGCGGCGGGACGGGTCCTGCTGGTTCCGGTTTTCGACGCTCTGAGGACGCTCACGGTGTCCGAGGTGATCGCGATCGATCCCGGCGCGCCGTACGAGACGGCGACCTGGATCGTGCCGTCGGTGCCGAGGGTCCACCTGCTCCACGCGATCACCGGGACCGGCGTGACGCTGCGCTTCGCGGGCGACGATCCCGTCGCGTCGTGTCTTCCTCCGATGTGCGCTCTGGCGCGCCAGGAGATCGTCGCCGGCTCGGCGCTGGTGGAGCTGGTCGCATCGGGGACCGGCCGCGCGCTCGACACCCTCGAGGTGCGCGATCTCGTGGCCGGCGAAGAGCGCCTGGTGATCGCGCTCGGCGACTCCGATGGAGATCCCGCACCGCGCCTCCTCGAGCTGCCGATCCGCGCCCGGCCGCTGACGCTGCCGCCGTCGATCACGGTCGTGCACGCGGCCGCGAGGCTCGGCCCGATCGGCCTCTCGACGCTGTCGCCGCCGAGTGTCTACCAGCGGGTCGCCGACGACGTCGCGCTCGGTGGGATCGTCGAGCGCATCGACGCGGTCGGTCCGGGGATCGGGATCGGGATCGGAGCGGCCGGCGGTCCGGTGGCGGGCTTGCTCAGCTCGATGGGAGGCCCGGAGAGCACGATCGTCGTGCTGACGAGCGCAGACGACACGTTCGCGAGCGTGGTCGCGATCACGATGATCCCGACGCAGGGCTTCTCGACCTTCCCTGCCGCGCTGGAGCCGCCGTGAGACGGATCACGATGCTCGCGTCGCTTCTCGCGTCGCTCGCCAGCTGCGAGAGCGGATCGGCCCCGGAGAGCACGATCGATCGCTGCCTCGCGCGCAGGGGCATGCTCGTCGTGGGGGCGGAGCCGCTGGTGCTGACGCTCGGCCCCTCCCGCACGCCCGGCACGTGCGAGCGGGGTGACATCGATCCCGACGCCGTCCTGCAGCTCGATGCGCTGCGAGGCGCCGACCTGCTCGTGCGCGCGGTGCCCGACGATCCGAGCGTCGACCTGATCCTCGCGATGCATCGCGTCTGCGGTGACCCCGTGACGCTCAGCGCGTGCGCCGACCACGGGCCCGGCCCGACCGGAGCGGAGGCGCTCGTGATCGACTCGTTCTCCGGGATCTCGTCGTTCGTCTCGGTGCGCACCCGCAGCGGGCGCCCGGCGACCGTGACGATCAGCGCGCGCGAGCGGCCTCGTCGGCGGGACGGCGATGCGTGCGATCCCGCCGGCGGGGCGCCCGGGTGCGCCGACGATCCCGAGTGCATGCCGCTCGAC
>JALYRN010000827.1 GCA_030855295.1 Myxococcota bacterium
CGACGAGCGCGGTGGCCGAGAGCAGCGCCGTGGCTGGGAGCCGCGCGCGCATCGCGCCCTCAGTTCACTTCCCAGATCGGGCGCGGCGCAGGTGCGATCGTGTGCCCGGCGCTGCGCGCTCGACGCTCCGTGCTGCGCGCCTCGGCACGCCGGCCCTCGGCCTCGTACGTGTGCACGAGGTGCGACCACTCCTCGGCGCTCGCGTCGCCGGCGTCGATGCGCGCCTCGAGCCGCGCCGCGCGATCGTGGCCCTCCGGCTCCCAGTAGCGCACGACGTACGCGAGCGCGTCGGGCGCGCCGATCGCGGTGGGATCCTCGGCGACCATCGGCCCGAGGAAGGTCGATCCGAAGAACGCCGCGCCGATCAGCACCAGCAGCCGGTCGGTCGTGCGCCGCTCGCCCCACGCCACCCAGAACAGCGCGAACAGCGCGAGCAGGAAGAGCGGCAGCATCGACGCGGTGCCGACGAGCTCGACGCCGAGCTCGCGCGCGAGCCAGGTCCCCGCGTTGTACGGCGCGAAGTCGTGCCGCACGAGGGGTCGCACCAGCTGGGGGAGCGGGCGCGTGAACGCCTCGGGCACGTGGGGGTAGTAGACCGAGAGCGAGCCCGCGACGATCAGCGCCGCACCGGTCGCGCCGACCACGAGCATGCCCGTCAGCCGTGGCGCGAGCCGCGCGAGGATCGTCCCTCCCTCGAGCGCGCCCCACGCGAGGAACGGAAGGCACAGCGCGAGGTAGCGCGGGCCCACCGTCCACCCGCCGCGCCAGTTGTTCATGAACGTGATCAGCGCGTACGTCGCGACCGGGATCGCGACCGCGAAGATCGCGTCGAGCCTCGTCTGCCGCCGCGCGATCAGCACCGGCAGTCCGATCAGCGCGAGCAGGAGCACCGGCGTCATCGGGAACAGGCCGTACGCGGGGTTGAACAGCAGGCCGCCGGCGGCGTCGCTCGAGAACTCGCTCGCGCCGAAGAAGCCCTCGTTCGCGAGATCGCGGAACGCCGCGTGCTCGAGGTGGCGATGCCCCGGCGTGAGCGGATCGCCGAACGCGCTCCAGTGGAAGTGCAGCACCGCCGCCGTCGGGATCGCCGCGCCGATCGCGAACGGCACGAGCCGGCGCCACGGTCGCAGGCAGAAGAGCGCGTAGACGCAGAGCAGCACGGTCGCGACGAAGCCCGGGTACTCGAGCGCGGTGGTGAACGCCGCGAGGAAGCCCGCCGCCCAGGCCGCGCCATTCGAGATGCGCTGGGTGCGGCGCGCGCGCTCGAGCAGCATGAACGCGCCGAACGCGGTCACCGCGCTGGTCGTGTGGCTGACGAACATCGTCGCGTACGCGAAGAGCAGCGAGCCGAGCGCGACCGAGAGGAACACTCCGTCGCGCACGACCGCGGGCGCGCCTCGATCGCGCAGCCAGCGATGGAAGTAGAACAGGAACCAGAGCATCGGCAGCGCGGAGCCGGTCATGCGCACCACCCACAGCGCCGTGGTGCGCTCGAGCGGGATGCCGCGCAGCTCGGTCCAGCGGCGGTAGAGCCAGTACCCGGGCACGCCGAGCAGGCTCGTGCCGGGCGCCTTCACGCTGTAGACGTGGCCCTCGTAGATCGCGGCGTCGTTGACCCAGCCCCAGCGCGTGCGGATCGCGTCGATCGCGTAGGTGCCCTCTTCGGCGATCGCCGCGGTCATGAAGAACCGGACGTTCTCGTTCGGGTTGTTGACCTCGGGCTGGTACGGGAACGCGTAGAGGTACGCCGCCGCGCAGATCGCGAGCGCGGCCCAGGTGCGCCGGCGCGCGGAGGGGAGCGGCGGGAGGCGTCGCGAGGTCATCGGAGGCCCGAGAGCGCGCGGAGCCTAGCAGACGCGGCGTGTTCTCGCGGATCCGGAGGAACGCGGGATCGCGCGCGCCGGACGCGACCGCGATTGACCCGATGGGAGCGCGCGCCTACTCTCGCCGGCCGTGCGAGAGCCCACGAACGACGGCCCTTCGGGCGCGTCGTCCGGCGACGGGAGATCGAGCGGAAACGGCCGATCCAGCGGGCCCGCGCGCGGTGGAGCCGGGCTGCGATCGGTGCCGAAGCGATCGGGCCGGACGATCGCCATCACCGGCGCGTGCTCGTTCGTCGGGCGCAACCTCGTCGGCGTGCTCGAGGACGACGACACGGTCTCGCGGATCGTCCTGCTCGACGTGGCCTCGCCGCGCACCGCGGGACGCAAGACGCGCTCGTACCAGGTCGACCTCACCCAGCCGAGCGCGCCCTCGCGCGTGAGCGAGATCCTGCGCGCGGAGCAGGTCGACGCGCTCGCGCACCTCGCGTTCCTGTCGAGCCCGACGACGGCCGAGGGCTGGGCGCACGAGCTCGAGAGCGTCGGCACGATGCACGTGCTGGTCGGCTGCCGTGAGGCCGGCGTGCCGCAGCTGGTGGCGGCCTCCCAGACGTTGCTCTACGGGCCGCATCGGTCGAACCCGAACTTCCTGACAGAGACCTCGAAGCTGCGCGGGATCGAGGGATGCCGCTTCCTCGCCGACAAGATCGAGGCGGAGTCGCAGCTCGCGCGGTTCGCGGCGGAGACGGACGCGCGCGTGACGGTGATGCGGCTCGCGCCGGTCCTCGGGCCGACGGTGCGGAGCTGGATGACGCGCTGGCTCTCGCGCCGGTTCGTGCCGACGCTGCTCGGGTTCGATCCGCTGGTGCAGCTGCTGCACGAGGCCGACGCGATCGCGGCGGTGAAGACCGCGCTGGATCTCGGCGTTCCGGGCACGTTCAACGTGGTGGGGGAGGGCGTGCTGCCGGTCTCGACGTTGATCAAGCTCGCGGGGCGGGTGGCGGTCCCGCTGCCTGGATCGCTGCTGCGGAGGGGGAGCGCGCTGCTCTGGCTCGCGGGGATGAACGAGGCGCCCGCGCAGTTCGTGGACTACCTGCGGCACCTCTGCATCGCCGACGGAGCGCGGGCACGCGACGAGCTCGGGTTCGTCCCCGCGTACACGACGCGCGAGGCGGTGCTCGACTTCGGCGGCGCGCTGCGGCTGCGCGAGGCGCGACTGATCAGCGAGGCGAGCGCGTGAGCGAAGACGACGACGGTCTCGGTCCCCGGCGCGGGCCGAAGCGGAAGCCCTTCCCGGGCCCGAAGGCCAAGGGCGCCTCCAAGGCGCGCGCGGGCACGAAGCCGAGCGCAGGCACGAAGCCGAGCGCGGGCACGAAGCCGAGCGCGGGCACGAAGTCGAGTGCGGGCACGAAGCCGAGCGCGGGCACGAAGCCGAGCGCGGGCACGAAGCCGAGCGCGGGCCCGAAGCCGAGCGCAGGCACGAAGTCGAGCGCAGGCCCGAAGCCGAGCGCGCGCCCGAAGCCGAGCGCGGGCACGAAGCCGAGCGCGGGCCCGAAGCCGAGCGCGGGCACGAAGTCGAGCGCAGGCTCGAAGTCGAGCGCAGGCACGAAGCCGAGCGCAGGCACCAAGCCGCGCGCGGAAACGAAGTCGCGCGCGGAAACGAAGTCGCGCGCGGAAACGAAGTCGAGCGCGGGAACGAAGCCGCTCCCCGCGCAGACGCCGAGCGCGAGCACCGCGCGCACGTCGATCGTCGGGACGACCACCGCCGCGAGCACGAGCGCGAGCC
>JALYRN010000828.1 GCA_030855295.1 Myxococcota bacterium
CCCGCCGGCCGCGACCCCGCCGGCCGAGGCGCCGGCCGCGGCCCCGCCGCCCCAGTGAGGGGACGCCCGTTCGCGGATGATTTTTTCGGGGGGGAAATCGGCGCGGCCGCCGAATATTCAGAACGCCGTTCTCGTCGGACGCGCTTCGTGCGACCGTACGCGTGTGATGGTTTGACCACATAGGAATGTGGAGGAGGGGATCGCGATGTCCGAGAAGCTGAAGAAGGGTGAGAAACGCTCGCTGAGCGACGACGAGATGGTCACCGACCGCGCGATGGGACGGCGCTCGAGCATGGCGATGCTCGGCGGCGCGATCCTCGGCGCGGCAGGGCTGGCCGCGGCTGCGACCCCAGGGCAAGCCCAGGCGCAGTCCACGGATCGTGACCCGAGCGATCCCGCCGGTCGTGGGCGCGGCTGTCCGGGCTGGAGCGACAGCGATCCGAACGATGCCGCAGGATGTGGACGCCGCACCGGCGTCAGCGACAGCGATCCCAACGACCCGGCGGGCCGTGGGCGTGGTCGGCGTAGCTGCAGCGACAGCGATCCGAACGATCCCGCAGGTCGCGGCCGGCACTGCTGATCTGCCGTTCGTTTCCGATGACGAGAAGAGCCTGACCGGCCCAGTGCCAGTCAGGCTCTCTTTTTCCGTCACGTACGGACGCCGCGATGTGAGACTCTCCTTCGCGCGCACAGCCGTGTGCGCGGGAGGCAGACGAGACATGACCGAGAAGAACGAGAAGAAGAGAACCACGCTGAGTGACACCGATCTGGTGACGGAGCGTCCGATGGGACGGCGCTCGAGCATGGCGATGCTCGGCGGCGCGATCCTCGGCGCGGCCGCCGTCGCCGCGGCGGCGACCCCGCAGCAGGCGCAGGCGCAGTGCACCGACCAGGACCCGCAGGACCCGGCCGGTCGCGGTCGCGGTCGCGGCGTCAGCGACAGCGACCCGAGCGATCCCGCCGGGTGCGGCCGCCGTAGCTGCAGCGACAGCGATCCGAACGATCCCGCGGGCCGCGGCCGTCACTGCTGATCGGCTCGCCGACGATCCGCTGCGAAACCTGACAAAAGGCTGACAGCGAACGATGGAGCCCGGCTGGCCCGAACGGCAGCCGGGCTCTACGTTCGGTCGCCTGATGAGCCGATTCGAGCTGGTCACGCACATGCAGCCGCGCGGCGATCAGCCCGCAGCGATCGAGTCGCTGGTGCGCGGGCTCGAGCAGGGCGTGCAGCGACAGGTCCTGCTCGGCATCACCGGCAGCGGCAAGACCTTCACGATCGCCAACGTGATCGAGAGGACGCAGCGTCCCGCGCTGATCATGGCGCCGAACAAGACGCTCGCGGCGCAGCTCTACGGCGAGATGAAGGAGCTCTTCCCGAACAACGCGGTCGAGTACTTCGTCAGCTACTACGACTACTACCAGCCCGAGGCCTACGTCCCCTCGAGCGACACGTACATCGAGAAGGACGCGATCATCAACGAGCGGATCGATCGCATGCGCCACAGCGCGACGCGATCGCTGCTCTCGCGGCGCGACGTGATCATCGTCGCGAGCGTCTCGTGCATCTACGGCATCGGGTCGCGCGACTCGTACGTCGAGATGATGATCCGGATCGAGAAGGGGCAGACGATCCGGCGCGACGAGCTGCTGCGGCAGCTGGTCGAGATCCAATACGACCGCAACGACGTCGACTTCCATCGCGGCACGTTCCGGGTGCGCGGCGACGTCGTCGAGGTGTTCCCGGTCAGCGAGGAGGACCGCGCGATCCGGATCGAGTTCTGGGGCGACGACATCGATCGCATCCAGGAGATCGATCCGCTGCGCGGCAAGCCGATCCGCGAGGTCAGCGGCTACGCGATCTTCCCGGCGTCGCACTACGTGACGCCCGAGGATCAGCGGCGGAACGCGATCGACGGGATCAAGGTCGAGCTGCAGGGGCGGCTGACGACGCTGTCCGACGAGATGAAGCTGGTCGAGCGGCAGCGGCTCGAGCAGCGGACGATCTACGACCTCGAGATGATGGAGCAGACCGGGTTCTGCCACGGCATCGAGAACTACTCGCGGCACCTGAGCGGACGGAAGAAGGACGAGCCGCCGCCGGTGCTGATCGACTATTTCCCGAAGGACTTCCTGCTCGTGCTCGACGAGTCGCACCAGACGGTGCCGCAGATCTCGGCGATGTTCCGCGGGGACCGCGCGCGGAAGGAGATCCTCGTCGACCACGGCTTCCGTCTGCCGAGCGCGCTCGACAACCGGCCCCTGCAGTCGGAGGAGTTCTGGGCGCGCGCCAACGACACGATCTTCGTCAGCGCGACGCCGGGTGAGTGGGAGCTGCAGCAGACGCAGGGCGAGGTCGTGCAGCAGATCATCCGTCCGACCGGGCTGATCGATCCGGAGATCGACGTGCGGCCGGTCGGCAACCAGGTCGACGATCTGCTCGGCGAGATCCGACTGCGCGTCGAGAGCAACGAGCGCGTGCTGGTCACGACGCTGACCAAGCGCATGTCGGAGGATCTGACCGAGTACTACGCGGAGCTCGGGGTGCGCGTGCGCTACCTGCACAGCGACATCGACACCCTCGAGCGCGTGGAGATCCTGCGGGATCTGCGGCGCGGCGAGTTCGACGTGCTGGTCGGGATCAACCTGCTGCGCGAGGGGCTCGATCTGCCGGAGGTGTCGCTGGTCGCGATCCTCGACGCCGACAAGGAGGGCTTCCTGCGCTCGCCGCGCTCGCTGATCCAGACGATCGGGCGCGCCGCGCGGAACCTGAACGGGCGCGTGATCATGTACGCGGATCGCGAGACCGTGGCGATGCGCTACGCGATCTCGGAGACGTATCGGCGGCGCGAGCTGCAGACGGCGTACAACCTCGAGCACGGGATCACGCCGGAGACGGTGAAGCGCGCGGTGCTCGATCTGGATCCGTCGAGCGGCGGGCGCGACTGGATCGCGGTGCCGCGCGGGCGCGACGTCGCCGACGACGAGACGAAGAGCCTGCCCGAGCGGATCGACGAGCTGCGCAGCGAGATGCTCCTGGCCGCCGAGCAGCTGGAGTTCGAGAAGGCGGCCGAGATCCGCGACCGCATCAAGAAGCTCGAGGCGCAGATGGACGACGTCGACGTGGCGAAGAACGCAGCCGGTGGCGGGCGGCTCGGCAAGCCGGCGGCCGGAGGGCGCGCGGCGAACGGTCGCGCGGCCGGTGGGCGCGCGGCCGGTGGGCGCGGCGGCCGACGTCGTTGAGTCGGCAGGAGTGCTCGCCCGCGGCGGGCGGGATCACGCTTGAGCGGGCGCGGCGCGCTGGGTACGCTGCCGCCGCCATGCGCTTCGCCTTTCTTCTCGCTGCCGCCGGACTGATCGCGGGCTCTCTCGCAGGGTGCGCGACCGTCGCGCCCTATCAGCGCGAGTACCTGAGCCGCGCGGCGATGGACTTCGGGCGCGAGGACAGCGAGACCGCGTTCCGGGCGCACGTCCACGACTCGCGCGAGGGCGCGACCGGCGGACACGGCAGCACCGGCGGCGGCTGCGGATGCAACTGAGCGGGCGATCCGCGCGCGGTGCGCTCGTCGCGCTGGCCGCGGTGATCGGGCTCGCGTCGTCGGCGC
>JALYRN010000829.1 GCA_030855295.1 Myxococcota bacterium
GATCGGACGACGGGCACCTGGACCGGCGCCGTCGAGGTGCAGGGGAACTACTACTGGGAGACCTCGACCCGCGTGGTCGCGCCCGAGCTGCGCTTCCAGCTGACCTCGCCCGACGGCACCGACGTGCACGCGGAGTATCTCGTCGACTCGATCACCAGCGCGAGCATCGCGGCCGGCGTCGTCGAGGACATCCGCTTCACCGAGACGCGGCACCAGGTCTCGCTCGGCGTCGGGCACGAGCTCGATCTCGGCGAGGCGCAGCTGCGGCTCGATCTCTCGACGCGAATCAGCCACGAGCCCGACTACCTCGCGACCAGCGCGACGCTCGCGGCGACGCTCTCGCTCGCGCAGCGGTGCACGCTGATCGGGCTGTCGCTGACGTACATCCACGACGACGTCGGCGCGGTGGTGCGAGGCGGTCAGCCGCGCGTCGGCGACGACGGACGCGATCTGTCGAACCGCGGTCGCGTCGGTGAGCTCGAGGGGGTGACGGTCGGGCTCTCGCTCAGCCAGATCCTGACGCCGACGCTGGTCGCGACCGTCGGCTACGACCTCGTGCACAACTGGGGGTTCCTCCAGAACGCGTATCGCGGCGTGATGATCGAGGGCGTGGTGCGGCCCGAGGATCATCCCGACGAGCGCACCCGCAGCTCGCTGTACGGGCGAGTCGCGCTCTTCGTGCCCGAGACGCGCACGGCGTTCCACGCGATGTACCGGTTCTACGTCGACGGCTGGGACGTCGCGGCGCTGACGCCCGAGGTGCGCGTGTACCAAGAGCTCGGCGACGAGCTGACGCTGCGGCTGCGCTATCGCTACTACCAGCAGACGCGCTCGTTCTTCTACCGATCGCCGGACCAGTACGTCACCGGCGATCCCTTCGTGACCAACGATCCGAAGATGGAGGCCTTCGAGAGCCATCTCTTCGGGGTGCACGCGCGCGTCGGGATGGGGATGCTCGCGCAGACGCCGCTGTCGTTCGCGGGCGACGGCGAGGTGTGGTTCAGCTTCGACTACTGGGTGCAGACCAGCCGGTTCGGCAACGGCGTGATCGCCCAGGCGGGCGTTCGGGTGCCCTTCTAGGCGCCGCGGGCTTGGTCGAGGGTGGCTTCGAGCTCCGCGGGGAGCGGGGAGCGGAAGCGCAGCGCGCCGCCGCTGTCGGGGTGCTCGAGCTCGATCGACGAGGCGTGCAGGAAGTGGCGCGGAAGGGTGGGGAGCGACGAGCCGCCGTAGAGCGCGTCGCCCACGAGAGGATGGCCGATCGCGGCGAGGTGCGCGCGGATCTGGTGGCGCGTCGCGTGCGCGGCGGCGACCTCGATGCGCGTGTAGGCGCCGATCGACTCGACGCGCGTGAGCTCGGTGCGCGCGGGGCGTGCGCCCTTGGTGCCCTCGATCGTCACGACGCGCCGGGGATCGCGCGGGTGCGGGGCGATCGGCAGATCGATCGTGCAGGTCGCCTCGATGTGGCCGTCGACCAGCGCGACGTAGCGCTTGTCGATGCGGCCGGCGCGCAGCGCGATGCGCAGGGCCTCGAAGGTGATCTCGTCGCGCGCCGCGACCATCAGGCCCGAGGTGTCGGTGTCGAGGCGATGGAGGATGCCGGGCTCGCGCAGGCGATATCCCACGCCCGACATCTCGGGGAAGCGCGCGACGAGCGCGCTCGCGACGGTCCCGATCTCGTGCACGCGGAGCGGATGACTGGGTACGCCCGCGGGCTTGTCGACGACGACGATCCACGGGTCCTCGTGGACGATCGCCAGCGGCATGCGCGGATCGGGGGTCGCCGGGAAGTCGCTGGGCGCCGGGGCGCGCGAGAGGATCACGCGGTCGCCGGGCGTGAGACGCAGGCCCTTGCGCGGGCTGCGGCCGTTCACGCGGATGACGCCGGCCTCGACCATCTCTCGCGCCTTGGCGCGGCTCATCCCGGGGACGCGGCGCACCAGCACCACGTCCAGCCGAAGCCCTGCTTCTGCGGTCTCGATCTCGAGCTCGATCACGCGGACTTCATCTCGGAGCTCGTCAGGCGCATCGGGTCGATCGAGGAGGTGGGCCCAGCCGAAAGCGGAGCGTGGGGTAGCTGATGCCGTCCTGATGCGCCACATGGCGCGGATCGCGGTGCGAACGTGGCGATTCGGTGCTGTGCCGCGTAGACTCGCTCCCGATTTCCATGGCCCCGACGAAGCGCGACTACTACGAGGCCCTCGGGGTGGCCCGGGCTGCCACGGGCGACGAGATCAAGCAGGCGTACCGGCAGCTCGCCAAGCAGTGGCATCCCGACCGGAACCAGGGGGATCCCGCGGCGGAGGAGCGCTTCAAGGAGCTGAGCGAGGCGTACTCGATCTTGATCGACGTGGAGAAGCGCCGTCGCTACGACCGGATGGGGCACGCCGCGTTCGGCGGCGCGAACGGCGGCGCGGAGCGCATCGACTTCCGCGCGGTCGGCGAGATCCTCGAGGGGCTGATGGGCGAGGTGTTCGGCCTCTCGGGCGCAGCGCGGCGCGCGCGCCAGGGAACCGACATCGAGGTCGACCTCGAGATCAGCTTCGAAGAGGCGGCGCTGGGGCTCGAGCGGACGATCAGCGTGCCGCGGCTGGTGTCGTGCGCGACCTGCGAGGGGAGCGGCGCGGCGCAGGGCTCGAAGGTCGAGCGCTGCGCGGCGTGCAACGGGAACGGCGAGGTGCGCTTCCAGCGCGGCTTCTTCTCGGCGTCGCGGCCGTGCTCCTCGTGCGGCGGGAGCGGCAAGCGGATCGAGCAGCCGTGCCCGACCTGCAAGGGACGCACGGTGCTCGAGAGCCACGAGGACATGCAGGTGAAGGTGCCGCCGGGCGTCGAGGACGGCGCGATCCGCAGCGTGCGCGGCGCCGGCGAGAAGGGGCGCAGCGGCGGTCCGGCGGGCGACCTGCACGTGCGCATCCGCGTGAAGCCGCATCCGCTCTTCAAGCGCGAGGGCGCCGACGTGCGGGTGTCGATCCCGGTGAGCTTCCCGCAGGTCGTGCTGGGGACGCAGATCGACGTGCCGACGCTCGAGGGGCGCGTGAAGATGAAGGTCCCGCCGGGGACGCAGTCGGGGAAGATCTTCCGGCTGCGCGGCAAGGGGATCGAGGTGCTCGGGGGCGCGGGCAAGGGCGATCAGCTGGTGCAGATCGTCGTCGAGGTCCCCGAGAACATCAGCAAGAAGCAGCGGAAGCTGATCGAGGAGCTCGCGACCGAGTTCGGCGAGGACGTGCATCCGCAGCAGCGGAGCTTCCTCGAGAAGCTGCGCGGCCTCTTCGAGTAGTCGCGCGCGAGCGAGTACGATGGCGGCGATGGCCATCGATCTGTCGCGCTCGCTCGCGGCGCTCTCGGGCGCCGACACGGTGCGCGTCACCGGGAGCGTGCGCGGCCTGGTGGGGCTCTCGATCCGCGCGGCGATCCCAGGCGTCCGCCTCGGCGAGGTGGTCGAGATCGAGCGGCGCGATCGCGCGCCGTTGCTCGCGGAGGTGGTCGGCTTCCAGCTCGACGACGCGACGCTGATGCCGCTCGGCACGACCGAGGGCGTGGGGCCCGACGATCCGGTGCGGCCGACCGGTCGCGCGCTGACGGTGCGGTGCGGCGAGGGCGTGCT
>JALYRN010000830.1 GCA_030855295.1 Myxococcota bacterium
ACGCTCCGCGGCGCGCCGATCACGCTGACGCGACGAGACGAGGTCGGCGAGGCGGGCGACGTGGTCGTGCGCGTGCGGCTCGGCGGCTACGGCGTCGCGCGCGGTCGCGGTCGCGCGCTCACCATCCCGCGGGTGCGCCGCGACGAAGGTCTGTCGTTCGATCTCGAGGCGCTCGACACGACCGTGACGCGGATGCCGCACCGCCGCGTCGCGATCGAGTGGATGGCGACCGTGCGCGCCGCCGACCTCTTCGACGCCGCGTTCCGGCTCGGCGGCGAGCCCGACGGACTGCTGGTCGCGATCTAGCCGCGGTCCCGATCTAGCGCGGCGGGAGCCAGGGCAGCCGATCGAGATCGACGTTCCCGCCGCACAGCACCACCGCGACGCGCCGCAGCTCGGGCGGGAGCTCGCCCGAGAGGGCGACCGCCACGCCGACCGCGGCGCTGGGCTCGACGACGAGCTTCATGCGCTCGAACACCAGCCGCATCGAGCGCGCGATCGCCGGCTCGTCGACCGTGACGACGCGCTCGACGACATCGCGCACCACGGGCCACGTCAGCGCGCCGAGGCTGGTGAGCAGGCCGTCGGCGATCGTCTTCGGACCGGTCTGCGGGACCAGCACGCCGCCGCGCTTGCTGCGTGCCGCGTCGTCGGCCCCCGCGGGCTCGGCCGCGATCACCCGGACGTGCGGCGCCGCCTCGCGCATCGCGAGCGCGATGCCGCTGATCATCCCGCCGCCGCCGATCGGCACCACGATCGCGTCGAGGTCCGGCACGTCCTCGAGCAGCTCGAGCGCGATCGTGCCCTGGCCCGCGATCACGTCGGGATGATCGTACGGAGGAATCAGCGTTCCTCCGGTCTCCGCGACCACGCGCGCGGCCGTCTCTTCGCGGGCGGCGAGGGTGGGCTCGCACGGGATCACGCGCGCGCCGTAGCCGAGGACGGCCTCTCGCTTGATCGCGGGCGCGCTCGTCGGCATCACGACGTGCGCCGGGATGCCGCGCAGCTTCGCCGCGAGCGCGAGCGCCTGCGCGTGGTTGCCGCTCGAGTGGGTGACCACCCCGCGCGCCGCGGTCGCGTCGTCGAGCTTCTGCACGGCGTTGCAGGCGCCGCGGAACTTGAACGCGCCGACGCGCTGGAAGATCTCGCACTTGAAGAAGAGGGCGCGCCCCGAGAGCGCGTCCATCGTGCTCGACGTCAGCACCGGCGTGCGGTGTGCCAGGCCCGCGATGCGCTCTGCTGCCGCGCGGATCGCGGCGAGGTCGGCGGCGTACGTTCGTTCGGTCTCGCTCACGCGCGGAGGATACGGCGGCGCGGCGCGGCGATCACCGCGATTCAGACGAGCACGTGCGCGTCGTGCTCGCGCACGTCGGCGGGGGCCTCGTCGTCGGCCGCGTGGTCGTCGAGGTCGTCCATGGCGTCGGCGGAGCCGGAGCGCTGGGGCGTGCGTCCGTGGAGCGACGCCCAGGCGTGTCGCGCGCGGCGCGCTCGCTCGAGGTCGTCGTCGGGGGCGCTGGTGCTCGCCGTGCGCGCGGACTTCGCGATCCGATCCGTCGAGCGCGCCCTGCGTGCGCTCGGCTCCGGTGAACGCGGCTCGGGTGCATGCGGCTCGGGTGCGCTCGTCTCGGATGCGCTCGTCTCGGATGCGCTCGTCTCGGGTGCGCTCGTCTCGGATGCGCTCGTCTCGGGGGCGGGCGTCTCGGGTGCGGGCGCCTCGGCGGGTGCAGGCGTCAGGTGGGTCGCGATCGCGAGCCTCTCCAGCGCATCGCGCACCGGCGCGTCGAGGCCGAGCTTCGAGGCGAGCGCGTCGAGCCGCCGGACGTGCCGCGCGCGCTTGTCGTCGCGCCGCTCGCGCGCGAGCCGAGTCAGCGCATCCTGCATCGCGCCGACGACCCGCTGGTGGCACTGCTCGACGTACTCGCGGTCGTTCGCGGCCTCGGGCCCCGAGCGATCGAACGCGATCGGCTCGAGGATCTCCATGAACATGCGGGTGGGGACCGGCACGTACGGCGGCGGGAACCCGATCGTCAGCCCCCACGGGACCGAGATCACGATCGGGCAGACCTTCACCCGCATGCTCCGGTCGATCCCGAGGAAGCGCGCGACGCGCCCTCCGTCGTCGAGCACGAAGAGCCCCGAGTGCGCGCCCGCCGTGACCGACGGGATGATCGGTACGCCCTCCTGGATCGCGAGGCGCACGTAGCCGCGCCGCTCGCCGAAGACGATCTTGTCGCGGTCGCGGTAGGGCCGCAGCGCCTCGACGTCGCCGCCCGGGAAGACGAGCACCTTGCGGTTGGCCGCGAAGAGCTTGTGCGCGTTCTCGGGTGATGCGCGCACGCCGCCGAGCGGCACCATCATCTCGTTCGCGATCGGCGTGCGGACCGCCATGTCGTGCGCGAGCACGTAGGGCAGGTCCTCCATGCCGCAGCGGCGGTAGATGGTCGCGCCGAGCACGTAGGCGTCGGGGAAGAGCACGCCGCCGTTGTGGTTGGCGACGTAGAGCCCGGGCCCAGCCGGGATCCGCTCCAGCCCGCGCACCACCGGGTGGAAGAACTTCTCGAGCAGAGGCTCGAGGAAGGCGACCGTGCGCTCGATCGCGCGACGATCACGATTGTCGATGGAGTCGACGTCAAACCGCATCGGAGCCCGCTTCGCTGAGCGCCTCGGTGTGGATCACCGAGCACGCAGCGCCCGTTGAACACACCATATCGCTCCTACGTTCCCGCAGGACAACCGCAGTGGCCATCACGAAACGGCCACGGTTCGGTCACGACGCGTCGTCGACCGCCGGCTCGCGCGCCCGAGCACGATCGCGAGCGAGCGACACGAGCCGCGCGATCCCCGCCGCGAGCAGCGCGATCGCCAGCGAGAGCACCCACGCGCGGGGCGCCCACGGCGCGAGCAGGAGGTGATGGACGACCAGCGCGCCCGCGACGTACGCGAGCCGATGCAGCGGCTTCCAGAGGCGCACCCCGAGCCGGCGCACGAGCGGCGGGAACGACGTGAGCAGCAGCGGAACGAGCAGCGCGAGCGCGAGCGCACCCGAGCGGAGCCAGCTCACAGTCGGGATCGTCTCCGCCCAGCCCTCGCCGACGTATGTGGCGAGGGCGATCGAGGCGTGGCCGATCGCCACGATCGCGGCCGCGATCCCGAGCGGACGGCGCGCTCGCACCGCGCTCTTCCGGAGCCGTCCCAGCGGCGTCGCGGCGAGCGCGCCCAGCAGCGCGAGGGCGGCCAGCCAGCCGGTCGCGCGCAGCGCGAAGATCGCGCTCTCGCTCACAGCGACTCCAGGAAGCGCAGGAGATCGGCGAGCTCGTGATCGGCGAGCTCGCCGGTGCGCCCGTGGCGATCGTCATCGCCGCGCTGCAGGAAGATCGCGGCGAGGGTCGGGGCTCGGCCGTCGAACAAGAACCGCGTTCGACGCGAGACCCCGCGGAGCGAGGGCGTGTCGAGGCTGGCGCCCGAGGGCGCGCGGGCGCTCGGGAACACGCTCGCGGTCGGGTGCCGCCCCAGGTTCGTCATCGCGGGGGGGGCGTGGCAGCTCGGACAGCCGGCGCGCACGAACACGTCGAGGCCGCGGCGCTCGGCCTCGGGGC
>JALYRN010000831.1 GCA_030855295.1 Myxococcota bacterium
AGGAGAACGCGAAGCACTGAACCCTCGACCGACGACCAGCGTCGCTCCGCTCCGACAGTGATCACGATGCCCGATCGGCATGATCACGACGGCGCGTCCCGAGTGATCACGATCGGCGAAATGCGCAGATCGACGACTCGGACACCGTGCCCGCCCAGATGCGCAGTGTTGCGGGTGGCGATGCCCATCCGCGCGCTGGCCGCCGTGCCTGCGATCAGCGCGTCGCGGACCTCGATCGTTCGACCGCGTCGGGAGGCCGCCGCCTCGATCCTCGCGGCCGCGCGGGCGGCGGGGCCATCCAATGGGACGATCTCGATCGGACCAGCCAGGATCGTGGCGAGCCACGAGACCAGATCCCGGCGCCTCTTGCCGGCGGGCAGGAGCGCGACGCCCCTCTCGAGCTCGTAGACGGCGATCGAGGGGATCGCGAGGAGGTCGAAGCCCGCGATGAAGGCGAGCACGCTCGCGCTCGGTCGCGCCTTCGCCAGCTCGGAGACGACGTTCGTGTCGAGCAACCAGCGGGCGCGGCTCAACGCCCCGAGCTCCGCCTGCGGCGCCGCGTGAACGGCTCGTCCGGGACGACTCGCGCAGGCTCCGGATCGAAGCTCTCGACGCCCCCGGTGCGCTCCCTCCACTCGGCGAGGCGCGCGAGCATGCGCGCGCCGCCGCTGCGGCCCTCGATCATCGCCTCCATGCGCTGGAGCTCCTCGACGTCGATGACGACCGCGACGTCCTTGCCGCGACGCTGGATGATCGTCCTGCGCTCGGGCGCGTCGCGAACGATCTCCGCCAGTCTGGCCTTGGCGTCTGCGACACCCACGCGGAGAGGCTTCGCCGTCATGACTACCTAGCCTATCCGATGGTCATCTCGGCGGCCACGAGGACGCCCGCGACCTCCGATGCGCTCGCGCGCGATCCCGACACCGCGTCGGCGCTCCGGATGATCGCCTCGCAGCGCGTCGACCACACCGAGAGCGCGCGTCCCCCCGCTCTCGCGTGAGGCGAGGCGTCGCCCCACCGCCCACGCCGCGCACGCCCGTCTGCGCGGTGGAGCGGAGCGCGCTGGATCTCCTGGCCGTCGCGCCGCCCCGCTGGACCCCAGCCGGGCGGACGTGCTGTGTCGCGCACCTCTGCCCTTCGCGTGACGGAACGCGCGGGCAGCGGTGTCCAAGCCCGGACTGGGGTTCTCTCCCTTCCGAGGTCTCGATGCCGAAGCTTCTCCGGGGTCTGTGCAGCGCGCTCGGCGCGCTCGGTCTGATCGCGTGTGCGCCGTCTTCCTCTTGGTCGCTTCCCCCCGACGCGGGCTCGCTCGACGGCGGGCCCTTCGTGACGAGCGATTCATCGGTCGACGACTGCCCTCCGATCGCGCACGCGCGCAGCCAGCGGGTCGGCGCGAGCTGCCTGGTCGAGTGCGATCGGGGCTGGAGCGACTGCAACGGGACGCTCTCGGACGGCTGCGAGGTCGACCTCCAGACCGACGTCGCCCACTGCGGCGCATGCGAGATGGCTTGCCCCGGCGCGTCCGGCGGGCTGCCGCACGTCGTGCCCGCCTGCCGTGGCGGTACGTGCGCGCAGGGGTGCGAGCGCGGCTGGGCCGACTGCGACGGCGACGTGCTCGCGCCAGGCTCGACCAACGGCTGTGAGGCCGCGCTCGAGTCGGATCGCGCGAACTGCGGGACGTGTCGGAATGCATGCGCATCGAGCTGCACCGCAGGCGCGTGCGAGGGCGTGACCCTTCCTTGCGAGTACTTCGCCACCGAGCGCGCCCACCCGGTCTCCGTCGCGGCGGCGAGCGACGGCACCGCCTTTCTCGTCGCGTGGAACGATTTCCGGCGGGAGCAATTGCTGATCGCCGCCCTCGACGAGCGCGGCCGCGCGATCGGGCCCAGCCGAGTGCTCGTCGATCCCTTCGAGAGCTACTGGCGCTACGACCTGGCCCACGACGGCACCGACTACGTGCTCGCGTACGAAGACGAGTCCGCGGACCCGCTCTTCGCACAGCGCCTGGATGCGGCCGGTGCGAGCGTCGGCGCGGCAACGCGACTCGCGGATGACGGCGCCGTCGCGGTGCGCGCCGCGGGCGGGAACGGCGAGGCGTGGATCGGTGCGGGCTCCGCGCTCCATCGCTTGCGCGGGGAAGCGATCGAGAGCGTCGAGCTCGGCGGGCAGTGGACCTCGGGCCTCGCGACCGGTGCGGGATCCCTGGCCGTCACGGCCGTGAGCGAGCCGGGGATCGAGCCCGGCACCACGGTGACGTCGCTCGAGTGGCACGCGACGAACGGCGCGCTCGTGCGCACCGGGGGTGGGCCGCTCGACGCGGCAGGCGTTCGAACGTTCTCGATCAGCGGCGCGCGCGAGGGCGCCGTGATCGTCGCGAGCATCCGCGACCCGAGGACGTTCTTGCCGCGGGTCCGCGCGTGGGGCTTCGGCGCGAGCGGGCCTTCCGGCCCCGTGACGCTCGCCACCGCAGGAGCGCCCGGCGCGATGGACATCGACGGCTTCGGTCCTGCGTGGCTCGGCTACGTCGACCAGGACACGTCCATCGTCGAGCTGCTCGCGATCGAGCCCGACGGGCGCGCGTCCAGCGCGACCCGCCTGGCGACGCCGCGCGCCGGGTTCCTCGGCGCGATCACCGTCGCCGCGAGCGACACGCGCGTGCTCGCGATCTGGGTGTGGCGCTCGTTCGGCGGGTCCTCGGACCTCCACGCGATCGAGGGCGCCACGATGCGCGTGGACGGGACGCTCGAGCGTCCCTGCGAGTGAGGGTCCGACTCGACTTCCGCTTCGCGGGCACCGCCGAGGGCGCGCACCCATGCGTGCGCTCGGCGTGTTCGCGACGTGGCGCGCCCGCGAGCGCGAGGATCGGGCGGCGTGATCGGTCGCCGGTGATCGCGGTCGTCCGACGAACGTTCCGCCGAGCCCGCGCAACCAGGTGGCTCCGTGCGCGCGTCCGCTCTCGCCCTGGCCCTCGTGATCTCCGTCTCGGCGACGTGGACCTCGGCGGCGCGCGCGCACGAGCTCGAGCTCGCGATCGACTCCGAGTGCGAGCAGCCACCGATCGCGGAGGAGGTCGCGAGCGCGCTCGGACGTCCGCTCGGAGCGGGCGCGGTGTCGCTGCGTGCGCGCGTCGCGATCCGGCGCGAGGGCCGCGAGATCCGCGTGGTGATCGGGCTCGAGCGCGAGGGCGCACGATCGGAGCGCGTGCTCGTCGCCGCGAACTGCGAGCGCGCCGCGCGCACCGCGGCGCTCGTGCTCGCGCTCGCGCTCGACTCCGAGCTCGACGATGCGGGCCGTGCGCGCGGACGGGATGCGGCCACGCCCGAGCCCGCGGATCGCGCGACGGCTCCTGCGCGGGAGCTCGTGCTCGAGACGACCCTGGTCTCGCTGGTCGTCGTCGACGATCCGGGCCCGAGCGACGCCGTCGATCGCACCGCTGCACGCTCCGCGGACACGGCGCCGAGCGTTCCGGTCGGCACCGCGCGCGACGTTCGCGCGTTCGCGATCGCGAGCGCGCTCGTCGACGGAGGATCGCTGCCGGGAATCGCCGGCGGAGCCCGCGCGGGCGGCGGCGTCGGTCTGGGCGACGGCGCCGTGC
>JALYRN010000832.1 GCA_030855295.1 Myxococcota bacterium
GGTCGCGGGCTCGTGGGTGGTCGATGCGATTGCCGCCGGGCCGAGCGAGCCGCTCCAGCACTCCGCATGGCCCGCGTTCTCGCTCCTGCGGCTCGGGTGCGTCGTCGCGATCGCGGCGCTGCTCGCCGCCGCCACCGCGCGCGTCCCCGCGCTGCCGCCGATCGTCCGCACGCTCGCGAGCGAGACGCTCTTCCTCTACGTCTCGCACCTGCTCGTGCTCTACGTCGCCGGCATCGGCCTGGCGCGCATCCTCGGCCCCACGCTCCCTCTCGGCGCCGCGGCGGCGATCGCGATCACGCTGATCGTCCTGTGCTCCGCGGTCGCACTGACGTGGTCGCGCTGGAAGGCGCGCGCGCGCTGACTGCCGTGGGAGGGGCGGCTGGGGGGATAACCATGAAGATCGAACCCCAGGTGTTCGATTTTCATGGTACGATGGGCGCTCTTGATCGACCGATCCGCCATCTTCGCGCGGCTCGAGGCGGCCGTCGCCCGTAGCCGCGTGGTCCTTCTCACCGGACCGCGTCAGTGCGGGAAGACGACGCTGGCGCGCGAGCTCCTCTCGGAGGACTCGATCAACTACTTCGACCTCGAGGATCCGAGCAGCCTGGCGCGGCTCGACGAGCCGATGACGGCGCTGCGGCCGCTGACGGGGCTGGTGGTCATCGACGAGGTGCAACGGCGGCCGGAGCTCTTTCCGGTGCTGCGCGTGCTGGCGGATCGACGGGCGAGACCGGCCCGGTTCCTGATTCTCGGGAGCGCCTCGGGCGAGCTCCTCCGGCAGAGCTCGGAGAGCCTCGCTGGCCGGGTGGAGCACATCATGATCGGCGGCCTCTCGATCGCCGATACCGGGAGCCGTGCGATGGACGTGCTCTGGCGTCGTGGCGGCTTCCCACTCTCGTATCTGGCCGCCAGCGAGGCCGACAGCTTCGCGTGGCGCAGAGAGCTCGTCCGCACCTTGCTCGAACGAGATCTGCCCCAGTGGGGCGTGCGCGTGCCCGCGGTCGCGCTCGCCCGCTTCTGGACGATGGTGGCCCACTATCACGGGCAGACGTGGAACGCGGCGGAGCCCGCGCGAGCGCTCGGGGTCAGCGAGCCGACGACGCGGCGCTACCTCGATCTGCTGACGGATGCCTTCATGCTCCGGCAGCTCCAGCCGTGGCACGCCAACCTGCGCAAGAGACAGGTGAAGGCGCCGAAGATCTACGTGCGCGACAGCGGCCTCTTGCACCAGCTCCTCGGGATCGAGTCCGCCAAAGGGCTGGCGAATCACCCGAAGGTCGGCGCGTCGTGGGAGGGCTTCGTGATCGAGCAGATCCTGATGACCGAGCCACACGACGAGGCGTATTTCTGGGCCACGCACCAGGGAGCCGAGATCGATCTCATCCTGCGTCGAGGCGATCGGCTCGCCGGCATCGAGTGCAAGCGCAAGGACGCGCCGGTGCTCACTCGGTCGATGCGGATCGCGCGAGAGGACCTCGGCCTCGAGCAGGTCGCGGTGATCTACCCCGGCGCGAAGCGATACCCGCTGGGCGACGGAGTGGAGGCCGTCCCGTTCGAAGCGCTGGCGAACGGCGCGAGCTTGTTCTCGGAGGAGCGCGAATGAGCGTCGGCCGCGCGGGCGCGCTGCGCTCGTGAGACGATGCGCGCGAGGTTGCATCGATGCGAGAGCGGGTCGGACTGATCGAGGCGCTGGGGCTGGAGCCGTGGGGCAAGGCTTCGCGCGAGACGTTGCTGATGCTGCGAGGCGACGAGAGCACGCCGAAGTCGCGCTTCGGGCTGAGCTCGCTGCGGCAGCTCCGTCCGCGCTGGGGTGTGACGCTGTGGCTGGGCGGCAAGCCGGCGGGGCGCCGCGTGCCGATCACGAACCTCTACAACTATCGGCAGCCGCCGGCCGAGCTCGGGTGGTCGGTGCGGGTGACCGACGTGCGCGACTTCCGCGGCGGCGAGAACACGTACGACAGCCACAACGGGACCGACTTCGCGGTGCCTCCGGGCACGCTCGTCGTGGCGGCGGCGCCGGGGCGCGTGCTGCGGGTGTCGAGCGAGTTCCATCGCGGCGGGCGCAAGGTCTTCCTCGATCACGGCCGCGGCCTCTGCACGACGTACAACCACCTGAGCCGTTTCCTGATCGTGCCGGGCCAGCGAGTGAAGCGCGGCGAGGCGATCGCGATCTCGGGCTACAGCGGCATCGACGCGCTGGTCGGGTTCCCGTGGACGCCGCCGCACGTGCACTTCAACACGTGGCTGAACGGCGCATACGTCGATCCGTTCACGCCGCTCGACTCGGACGAGCCGTCGATCTGGCGATCCCGCAACGAACCGACGCCCGCGTCCGAGCCCGACCTGCGCGACGACTCGTACGATCCGACCGAGTGGGACGAGGACGCGCTCGCGCGCCTGATCGCGAGCTGCCGTCACGAGGCGACTCGCGCCGAGATCGAGAGCGCGCCGACGCTGGAGGAACGCATCGGCGCCGCGCTGATGCACTCCAACTACTTCCCGACGCGCTTCGATCGCGCCGCGCTCGGCGACGGCTTCTCGCTCTACTGCGGTGCGTTCCCGCGCGAGCCGCGTCTCGACCTGCCGTTCTCGCAGCGCGACTACGACGGCGTGTACTTCCCGCCGCGCTGACTCGACAGGAGCGCTCACCGGGAGCGAGTCGGCGCGAGGTAACGCGGTCCTCATGCGCGCGCACGAGCCCGCGCTGCTGCGCGTTCTCGCGGGACCCGCGAGCCAGTCGTGGAGGTGCTCGCGGTCTTGCGCTCGGGCCCGCAGCGATCCGCGCCCTCAGGGCCTGCGCGCCGCGGGCGTGACGCTCATGCCGATCACCCGCTGCCCGGACGGCGAAACGATCTCGCTCACCGAGATCTGCCGATCTCCGACCCGACGCTCCCAGAGCCGCTCCTCGCCGTGCGCGTCGACCGAGCGCTCCTCGAGCCCGAGCGCCGGCAGCCGCTCGACGATCCGGCCCGCTTCCGTGTTGTCGAGCTCCCACGCGACGAAACCCGACCAAGACCGGAGAGTCCACTCGAACCGAGCGTCGTAGAGAGCCGCAGAGAGCTCGAGTGCGCGACGCAGCTCGCCGATCTCGGGCAGTGCGTCGACGAACGCGTCGGTGCCCGAGCGATCGATGGGCCGCTGTGCCCGGCTGCCGTGCCACGCGAGGACGCGCAGCTCCTGCGTCTGGGTCCACCCTGCGAGCACGTGCGGATCGCCGATCCGCGTGACGAACCCGCCAGTCCCCGAGACCGTGCCGCCGAGCGCGCGGATGCGCTCCTCGATCGCGACCATCTCGGTACCGGTCTCGCTCCGCACGGCGACCTCGTAGCCGTGCTGGAGCGCGCCCGACGTGGTGGTCCACAGCTCGACCAGTCGCAACACACGAGCACCCTCGGGCACCAGCGCGCGGACTCGGAGGTCTTCTGCGAAGAACTGGATCGGCACCGAGAGCTCCGACGGCGACGCGGTCGCCAGGGCGATCCAGCTCGCCGGCGCGAGACCGTCCTCGGGCTCGCTCGGAGGCGCCGCGACCGGCTCGCCGGACCGCGCTTCGTCGGGTGGCGGTGCTGTCACCGGAGGCGACGTCGTCGTCG
>JALYRN010000833.1 GCA_030855295.1 Myxococcota bacterium
GGGCTCTGCATCGGTGTCGCGGGCTCGCCGATCGAGCTCGTCGCGGTCGCGTTCCTCGGGCCGGCGCTGCTGCTCCTCGCGATCGAGGGGCCGCGCGGCCAGCCGGTCTCGCCCGGCATCGCGCTGCTCGCAGGCGCCGCGTGCGGGATCGCGTGCAACGCGCTGACGATGATCTGGATCGTCCCGCTGCTCGAGGACTTCGGGCACATGGCGCCGTACGCGTCGTGGCCGATCGGGTCGCTGCTGTGGATCGGTCAGGCGCTGCCGTTCGCGGTCGGCGCGTGGCTCGCGGTGCCGCTGATCGCGCGTGGCGTGCCGGGATGGCTCGCGCTCCCGGGGACGCTGACGATCGCCGGATCGCTCGCGCCGATGTTGTTCCCGTGGAGGCTCGGGGTCTCGCAGATGCCGGGCGTGACGTTCGTGCAGCTCGCGGAGCTGGGCGGGCCGCCGCTGCTCGATCTCTTCCTCGCGCTCGGCTCGTGCGCGGCGCTCGAGGTGCTGCGACGCGGGAACCGTCGCGCGCTGATCATCGCGGGAATCGCGCTCGCCCTGCCCTACGCGTACGGCGCGTGGCGCATCGAGGCGGTGCGTGCGCTGCGCGCGTCGTCGCCCGCGCTGCGCATCGGCGTCGTGCAGCCGAACATCGGCATCCTCGAGAAGCACGATCCGATGCTGCGCGAGCCGCACCTCCGGATGCATCGAGCGCTGACGCGCGAGCTCGAGGCGCAGGGCGCCGAGCTCGTGCTCTGGCCGGAGAGCTCGTTCCCGTACGCGTTCGAGCACGGCTCGCGCGAGGACTCGCCCGCGGAGCATCGGCGCGTGCTCGCCGAGGGCGTGCGCGGCCCGGTGCTCTTCGGCGCGCTCACGCACGAGGGGCAGGACCGCTTCAATTCGGTGATCGGCCTGGCGCGCGACGGCCGCGTCACCGGCATCTACGACAAGGTGAACCTCCTCGCGTTCGGCGAGTACGTGCCGCTCTGGGACTTCGTGCCGCCGCTGCAGCGCGTGCTGCGCCGCGGCTTCACGCACGGGCTCGCGGAGGGCGCGGTGCCGATCGCGGGCACGCGCGTCGGCGTCCTCAACTGCTACGAGGATCTCCTGGTCGAGCACGCGCGGCTCACGGCCGGGCTCGATCCCGGCTTCCTCGCGAACTTCACGAACGACGCGTGGTTCGGAGACACCTCGGCTCCGCACCTGCACCACATGCTGGCGCGTCAGCGCGCGGTGGAGACGCGGCGCGATCTGGTGCGCGCGGTGAACACCGGCATCAGCGCCGTGGTGCTCGCGACCGGCGAGGACGCGTATCGGACGAGCCCCTACGAGCGCACGTCGTTCGTCGCGGAGGTGCGCCTGCTCGAGGGCACGATCACGCCCTGGGTGCGCTTCGGCGATCTGCTGACGCCGGCGCTGCTCGGCGCGTTCTTCGGGATCGCGCTCGCGCGACGGCGATCGCGCACCCGATAGAGGTCAATCGCCCTTGCCGCTCTGACCGACGAAGTGCTCCTCGCGATCGCGGAAGAGCACGTTGAAGGTCGTCAGCGTCCCGTAGCAGGCAGTGATGTACTGCTGGAGCTGGATCTTCTCGTCGGCCTCGAGGCCCTTGGTGGCGTTCACCTTCTGCTCGAGCACGCGCAGCTTGTCGCGCACCGACACGATCTTGCTGAAGAACTGATCGAGCGGGACGCTCTTGGGCGCCGTGCCCTCGCGGCCCGGCTTGAGCACCAGCTCACCGCCGCGCCAGCGATCGCCCATCACGACCTCGCCGACGCCCAGCTCCTCGCGGAGCACCTCGCGCAGCACCCGGCGGAACTCGTCCTGGTCCATGTCGATGTCGATCTCCTGCGGGAGCGGCCGCTTCGGCTCGATCTCCGCAACGTTGTCATCTTCGCGCATGCGGCGCGGCGTGCCCGCGACCGCCTTGCGCTTGAGCGCTCCATCGAACGACGTGCCGCGCGGCTTGTGGTGCGAGCACGTCGAGTCGTCGCGCAGCGGGGGCACCCAGCACCCGAGCCGGCACTCGCCCTCCTGGGCGCCGTCCTCGGTCTGACGGTACCCGATGTAGAAGGAACAGGTCCCGCAGCGTCCGGTGAGATCGCGCTCCATTCGGGGCCCCGACAGTAGCACCGCCGCGGCGCCCTGCGTACGCTCCGTGGACGACGATGAAGGTCACGCCCTACAACCAGCCTCCGCCCGAGCTCGGCAACCAGTGGGACGACGATCGTCCGCTCCGCAGCCTGCTCGCGCGCGCGCTCCCGGACGACGCGCGCGCCGCGATCGAAGCCGAGCTGCGCGAGATGGGCGAGCTGGCGGGCGGCGAGCTCTACCGGATGCAGCTCGCCGATCGCGAGAGCGAGCCGACGCTCGTGCACTGGGACGCGTGGGGCAATCGCATCGACCGGATCGAGGTCTCGCCGCTGTGGCAGCGCGCGGAGGTCCTCGCGGCGGAGAAGGGGCTCGTCGCGACGGCGTACGAGCGCAAGCTCGGTGCGCTCTCGCGCATCCACCAGTTCGCGCTGGTGTACCTGTTCGGTCCGTCGACCGACGTCTACGCGTGCCCGCTCGCGATGACCGACGGCGCCGCGCGCACGCTGAGCGAGTCGGGGAACGCGGCGCTGATCGATCGCGCGGTGCCGCGCCTGACCTCACGCGATCCCGCGCGCTTCTGGACCAGCGGGCAGTGGATGACCGAGTCGACGGGCGGCTCCGACGTCGGCCGCAGCGAGACCGTCGCCACGCCCGAGCCCGACGGCACGTTCCGGCTCTGGGGCCGCAAGTGGTTCACGTCGGCGACGACCTCGCAGATGACGCTCACGCTCGCGCGCCCCGAGGGCAACGGCCCGGGCGGCCGGGGCCTGGCGCTCTTCTTCGTCGAGACGCGCGACGAGCACGGCAACCTGCGCAACATCCTGGTCAACCGCCTCAAGGACAAGCTCGGCACGCGCAAGGTCCCGACCGCCGAGCTCACGCTCGAGGGCACGCCGGCGATCGCGGTCGCGGGCACCGAGCACGGCACCCGGCACATCGCGCCGATGCTCAACGTCACGCGCACGTGGAACACGGTGCTCGCGGTCGCCGGGATGCGCCGCGGGCTCGCGCTCGCTCGCGACTACGCGCGGAAGCGGATCGCGTTCGGCGCGCCGCTCGCGGACAAGCCGCTGCACCTCGACACGCTCGCGTCGATCGCCGCGGAGACCGAGGCCGCGCTTCACCTGGCGTTCTTCGTCGTCGCGCTGCACGGCCG
Organism: Myxococcota bacterium; assembly: GCA_030855295.1. Classification (GTDB taxonomy): domain Bacteria; phylum Myxococcota_A; class Polyangia; order Polyangiales; family Sandaracinaceae; genus Sandaracinus. Next base: position 3,242 of record JALYRN010000833.1, read on the forward strand.
CATCGAGGCGCGCGAGGCGAGCGACGCGGACGTGCTGCTCGCGCGCGTGCTCACGCCGATCGCGAAGCTCACGACCGGCAAGCAGGGGGTCGCCGCGGCGAGCGAGGTGCTCGAGTGCTTCGGGGGCGCCGGGTACATCGAGGACACCGGGCTGCCGGTGCTGCTGCGCGACGCGCAGGTGCTGTCGATCTGGGAGGGCACGACCAACGTGCTCTCGCTCGACACGCTGCGCGCGCTCGGGCACGGCCCCGACGTCGCGGCGGCGCTCGAGCACGAGATGGAGTCGCGCGTCGGCGCGATCCGCGACCCGGCGCTGCGCGAGGTCGCCGAGAAGGGCCGCGCCGCGATCCGC
>JALYRN010000127.1 GCA_030855295.1 Myxococcota bacterium
GTGTAGGTGCAGTGCTCGGTCGACGGCGGCGGATCGGGCGGGCCCGCATCGCCAGGGCCTGCGTCGGGCGCCACCGGGAGCGGCTCACCGCAGGCGAGCGCCAGCGCGAGGCAGACGAGCGCCCAGGAGTACCGCGCCGGTGAGCACGGAGCCGAGCGCGAGAACCTGCTGTACGGCACGGGAGCTCCTTGGCGAGACGAGTGGGCGCCATCGTAGGTGGACGTCGGCCCGCGCGGCAATTGGCAGTTCCGGCCGAGCGCCCGCGGCGACAGCGACGTCGCATCTCTCTTGCCGTGTGGTCGCCATCCTCATAGGATCTCCGAACAGGACGAACACGCGTGCGAAAGGTCAGTTTCGGCCTCACCGACGTCGGTCGGCGGCGCGTCTCCAACGAAGACGCTTACGGGTTCGACGACGAGCTCGGGCTCTACGTCGTGGCCGACGGCATGGGCGGCCACGCCGCGGGCGAGGTCGCGAGCCGTGAGGCCGTCGACACCGTGCTCGGCATGGTGCGCCGCCAGCACGACGCCGTCCGCGCCATCGATGCTGGCGATCGAACGCCCGACGCGCTCCGCCGCGTACAGCGCGTGATCGAGAGCGCGATCCAAGCGGCGACGTACATGGTGTTCGCGATCGCGGAGAACGAGCCCGAGCAGCGCGGCATGGGCACGACGCTCTCGACGCTGCTCCTGATCGACGACCTGGCGATCACCGGGCAGGTCGGCGACAGCCGCGTGTACAAGGTGCGCGCCGGCGAGGTCACGCGCCTCACCGAGGACCACACGCTGGTCGCATGGCAGGTGAAGCAGGGGATCATCTCGGCGGCGGAGGCCGAGCGCTCACCGCACAAGAACGTGATCACGCGCGCCGTCGGCAGTCGAGACTACGTGCAGGTCGACACGCACGTCGTCGACACGCAGCCCGGCGACTCGTTCCTCCTCTGCTCCGACGGGCTGCACGGCTACCTCGAGGATCACGAGATCCCGGCGATCATCGACCTCGGACCGGCGGTCGCGGCGCGGCACTTCATCGAGCTCGCGAACAAGCGCGGCGGCCGCGACAACATCACCGCGATCGTGATCGAGCTCGCGTAGCGAGCGCGGCTCGCGATCCACGTCGCTGTCCTCGTGGGCCCCGCGCGCTGGCCGCGCGAGCCACGAGTGAGCGCGCTCACCGGGCGGCACGAAGAACGCGGCAGCGGGCCCTTACTCTCGATCCCACGTTCCATCGAATCGGGGCATCGAGGCAACGCTCGGACGCTGGTCTCAGCAGGACGACGTCGGTTCGGTCGCGCTCGATCCCGACGCTGCTTCGAGGAGGCTCCGATGTTCGCTTCGCCCGTTCTTCGTCTCGTCCTGATCGCTGTCCTCACGGGCAGCGCGACCATGGCCGGCTGCACGACGGGCGGCGATCGTCCGGCCCGCGACGCGGGCCCCGGCACCGGCGAGGGCGGCACCGTCGAGCGGCGCTGCGAGACCGAGACCGACTCGGATGCCGATGGCCTCTTCGACGAGTTCGAGGGCATGGAGGACTGGGACTCGGACGGCATCCCGAACCACCTCGACGACGACTCCGACAACGACGGGATCCCCGACGCCGAGGAGGGCGGCGCGCTCGGCGGCTGTCGCGCGCGCAACAGCGACGACGACGGCATCCCCGACTACCTCGACAACGACTCGGACAACGACGGCCTGAGCGACCGCGACGAGCGCGAGACGTACTTCACCGACCCGCTCGACGAGGACAGCGACGACGACGGCTTCATCGACGTCGCGGAGGTCGCGACGGGCCACGATCCGCTCGACGCGAGCGACGGAATCCCCGAGGACGACTTCTACGTCGTGCTCCCCTACGAGGGCGACGAGCAGACGCGCGACCTACGCTTCGGCACCACGGTCCGGCAGGCCGACGTCTTCTTCATGATGGACCGCACCGGCTCGATGACGGGCGAGGTCGATCGGCTCAAGAGCTCGCTCTCGACGATCGTGCCCGAGATGACGACGCGGCTGACCGACGTCGGGGTCGGGTTCGGCGGCTTCGCCGGCTTCGGCGGCCCCGCGGCCGGACGCATGTGCATGACGGTGCCGATCATCGGCGAGTTCTGCACCGAGGGCGAGGGCTCGGCGACCGACGTCCCGTTCAACCTCTACGGCGTGATCACGACGAGCCTCGATCAGATGACGAGCGACCTCGCGATGATGGAGGCCGACCAGGGCGGCGCCACGTGGGCGTCGAGCAACGAGGCGCTGTTCCAGGCTGCGACCGGTCGCGGCGTCGCGCCCTGGGTCTCGCCGCAGAGCTGCGCGGTGGTGCCCGACGAGGAGGGCCTGCGCTACGGGTACCCGTGCTTCCGGCCGGGCTCGCTGCCGATCATGATCGTGCTGACCGACACCTCGTCGAAGAACGGACCGCTCACCGCGGGCGTCAGCGGCGGCACGTACGACCCGGCGAGCTTCTCGATGGGGCAGCCGGCGACCTACATGCAGACCCTCGGCGAGCTGCAGCGCATCGGAGCGCGGGTGATCGGCGTGCTGAGCGGCACCGAGGTCTCGAACCCCACGCCGCGCGCGCAGTTCGAGACGTGGGCGCGCGAGACCGGGACCGTCGACGCAACCGGGCGTCCGCTGGTGTTCGACATCGGCGCCGACGGCTCGGGGCTCGACAGCTCGATCGTCGAAGCGATCCGGATCCTCGCGGAAGAGACGCCGCAGGACATCAGCGGCACGGCCCGTGACGGCGAGGACATCCCCGCCGACGTCGGTCCCGTCGACGCGACCCGCTTCATCAAGGAGATCACGCCGGTGCGCCAGCTCGAGGGCGGCGTGCCGACCGTGACGTGCCCGATGGCCTCGCGCTGCGACGCGACCTATTTCTACGATGTCGCGCCCGGTGACGTCGTCGAGTTCCGTGTCCGGTTCCACAACGACTTCCAGGAGCCCCGCGCGACGACGCAGGTCTTCCGCGCGACCATCGTCGTCCTGGGCAACGGCGTGGCCGACCTCGACGAGCGCGACGTCGTCATCATCGTCCCCGCGGGATCGTCGCCGATCCTGATCTAGGCGGCCGATCCTGATCGAGCGGCGAGCGAGCGGCCGAGCGCCTCGCTCGCGGCGCCGGGCGTCAGGTCGAGCGCCCGGGCGACGACGCGTCGGCTGGCGGCGGCGTCGACAGCACCGTCTGCTCGGCGCCCGGCGGCGGCGGCCGCAGCGTGGTCCCCGGTGAGCTCTCGCTCGCGGGGACGCCGAGCGCGATCTCGCGGAAGTGCACGAACAGGCTCTGCCCGATCGACAGGACGGGCACGGCGAGCAGCGCGCCGATGATGCCGAAGAAGTGCTCGCCCGCGAGCAGCGCGAAGACGACCAGCACCGGGTGCACCTTCGCCGCGTCGCCCATGATCTTCGGGTTCAGGAGGTTCGCCTCGACCTGGTGGATGCCGATGATCCATGCGAGGACGAAGAGCGCGACGCCGAAGCCGTCCTGCAGGCCGACGATGACGGCCGGGACCGAGCTGATGATCGCGCCGAAGATCGGGATGATCGACAGCACCGTCGCGATCAGCGTGAGGATGGGCCAGTAGTCGAGCCCGGCGATGTAGAAGCCGATCCCCGAGAGCACGCCGTTGACCACGCAGATCAGCAGCTGCCCGCGGACGACGCCGGAGAGCCCGCGATCGATCCGCCGCAGCAGCGTGTCCCACGCGCTGCGACGATCGGGCCGCACGAGCTGTCGGAAGAAGCGCTGGATGTTGTCGCTGCTGATCAGCAGGTACGCCGACAGCATCAGCATGATGAAGAAGCGGAAGATCCCTCCGACCACCGCCGCGATCAGCGCCTGTGCGGTGCGGAGCGCGGACGCGACGCTCTGCTCGCTGTCGCGCAGCTGGCCGCTGATCGCCTCGGTGATCTGCACCGAGAGATCGCGCCGCGCCGCAGTCTCCGCCGAGCGGGCGGGCGCGATCACGTAGTGACCCTCGCCTTGCTGGCGCAGCTCGACGCCGCTCTCGGGCAGGACGATCTCGTAGCCGCCCTCGTCGCTCGGGACGACGCGGATGCTGCCCGACGGGGGGGCGACCGCGACCTCGGGCGCCGCGGTCACGTCGTCGGGATCGCCGGCGATCCCCACGTCGGCCTCCTGACCGACGTCGGCATCGGCGCCGAGGGTCGTCGTCGCCGCGCGCATCGCGCGATCGACCTGGGGCAGCCACTCGTCGCGCAGCGTCTCGACGGTGCGCGGCATGTCGCGCGAGAGACGCTGGATCTCGGAGACGAGCAGGGGCGCGCCGATCGCGATCGTGGCCGCCATCGTGCCCAGCAGCGACGCGTAGAGCACGAGCACCGCGAGCCAGCGCGGCGGCTTGCGACCCGCGACGCGCACGGACGCCATCCGGTCGACGACCGGCGCGAACACGTACGCGACGATCAGCGCGATCAGGAACGGCGCGAGGATGTCGCGGAAGACCCAGAGGATCGCCACGACCAGCGCGCTGGTGACCGCGAAGAACGCGATGCGCCTTCCTCGCGAGCCAGGCCCCGAGCCTTCGTCTCCGGGCAGCCGGTACGGCGACTCGCTCACCGAGCGCCCTCTCCTGCCCCGCTTCGAATCCGAGCGGCGCGCGAGGTTTTAGGGCGAATTCGGCAAGAAAGGCGAGGTCGCATGAAGAGAGACGCTATGTTTTCGTATACGACGAACGTTCCCGCTCGTCCACGAACGCATCGCTGCCGGCGAGAATTCGCAGGGACTCGCGTCGATCCTCAGACCGGCTCGGGCCGCTCCTCGATGCGAACCGTGAAGAGGAGCCCGATCGCGGGGAGCGCCGCGACGAGCGAGAGGACGAAGAAGAGCGGCCAGCCCGAGTGGCTGACGATCCAACCCGACGCCATCCCGAAGAGACGGCCCGGCACCGTGCTCAGGCTCGAGAAGAGCGCGTACTGCGTCGCCGTGAAGCGCCTGTCGCAGAGCGTCATCAGCAGCGCGACGAACGCGGCGGTGCCGAGCCCGTTCAGGAAGTTGTCGGCACCGATCGCGAGCGCGAGCACGAGGTAGCTCTTCCCCACGAGCGCGAGCGCCGCGTACGTCAGGTTGGCGACCCCCTGCAGCACGCCGAAGACGATCAGCGACGGACGCAGCCCGAACCGCGCGACCAGACCCCCGCCGAGGAGCGCGCCGACGATGGTGGCAGCGAGGCCCAGGCCCTTCCCGAGCGCTGCGATCTCGGTGAGCGAGAAGCCCGTGCGCAGCAGGAACGGGTTGAGGAGGTGGCCGGCGACGACGTCGCCGAGCTTGTAGAGCATGATGATCGCGAGGAACGTCAGCGCGCGGTCGCGCCGGAAGTACTCCTTGAGCGGCTCGACCACCGCGTCACGCAGGCTGCGCGGAGCCGCGCCCTCGCTCTCCGGCGTCGGCGCGATCAGGGTCGTCAGCACGCCGATCGTCATCAGCGCAGCCATCACCCAGAACGTCACCGACCACGACGTCAGGTCGGCGACGAAGAGCGCCACCGCGGATGCGACGATCATCGCCGCGCGATACGACGCGACGAAGATCGCGGTGCCGCTCGCGCGCTGGGCGAACGGCAGCAGATCGGTCCGGTAGGCGTCGCTGACGACGTCCTGGCTCGCGCTGAAGAACGCGATGGCGACCGCGAGCGCGAAGACGACGTAGAGCGCGCCGCGCGGGTCGACGCTGCCCATGGCGGCGATGCAGCCGACCAGACACAGCTGCGCGAGGAGCATCCATCCGCGCCGCCGGCCCAGGCGCGGGATGCGGAAGCGATCGAGCAGGGGCGCCCAGAAGACCTTGAGGTTGTACGGGAGCGCGAGGATCGACGTCGCGCCGATCATCTCGATCGAGAGCCCCTGCGTCTCGAGCCACGCCGTGAGCGTGCTGCCCGTCAGCGGGTTCGGCAGGCCGGACGCGAATCCGAGGCCGATCATCAGCGCGAGCCTCGGGCTCGAGAACGCGGCCCAGAACGACGTCTTGCGGGGCGCGGCGCTCACTGCGGCTCATCCTGCGTGGCTGCGCGTGGCCGCCCAACTTTCCGACGGAACGACGAAGGCCGCACAGTCTCCTGCGCGGCCTCCACCGGATCGAGCACTCCTGCAGGGAATCGGCTCGCCCGCTCCGGGACCTTCCGTCCGCGCGCGCAGCGCGCGCTCCCGTCCGGTCCCTTCGGGGCGAGCACTCCTGCAGGGGGGGCTCAGCTCTCTTCGCTCTCCTCGACCGTCGCGCCGAGCCCCAGCTTCTGCTTGAGCACGTCGCCGAGCGTCGCGCCGCCCGCGCCGCGCGAGCCGCCGACCGGACGCTGCACGGCCGGCTCCATCGAGCGCTCCTCGCCGTACTTCATGACGGGCGCGCCCACCGCGAGCTCCATCTTCTTGAGCGAGAGCGTGATGCGACGATCCGACGGGTTCACGTCGATGACCTCCGCCTTCACGATCTGGCTCTCCTGCACGACCTTGCGCGCATCGTCGATGCGGTCGTACGAGAGCTCGCTCATCGGGACCAGGCCCTCGACGCCGCGCTCGAGCTCGACGAAGACGCCGAAGTCGGCGATCGAGATGACGCGCACCTCGAGCATCGTGCCGGGCGGGTAGTCCTGCGGGATCCGCGTCCACGGATCTTCGTAGAGCTGCTTGATGCCGAGGGAGACCTTCTTCTCGTCGTGGTTGATCGAGAGGATGATCGCCTCGACCTCGTCACCCTTGCGGTAGACGTCGGCCGGGTTGTTGATGCGCTGCGTCCACGAGAGGTCGCTCTTGTGGACCATGCCGTCCACGCCCTCTTCGATGCCGACGAAGACGCCGTAGTCCGTCACGCTGCGGACCTTGCCGCGGATGATGTCGCCCGGGTTGTACTTCGTGATGAAGATCGTCCAGGGATCCGGCTCGAGCTGCTTGAGGCCGAGGGAGATGCGCTTGTTCGTCGCGTCGACGTCCAGGATCGCGCACTCCACTTCCTGACCGACCTCGAGCACCTTCGACGGGTGCTTGGGCTTCTTCCACGACATCTCGCTGACGTGGATCAGGCCCTCGATGCCCGGCTGCAGCTCGACGAACGCGCCGTAGTCGGTGATCGAGACGACCTTGCCGGAGATCTTGAGGCCCGCCGGGAAGCTCTCGCCCGCGGTGTTCCACGGGTCGTCGATCGTCTGCTTGAGACCGAGCGAGACGCGCTCCGTCTCGGCGTTGTACTTGAGGACCTTCACGGTGACTTCGTCACCGACGTTGAAGACCTCGCTGGGGTGGTTGACGCGGCCCCAGCTCATGTCCGTGATGTGCAGCAGGCCGTCGATGCCGCCGAGATCCACGAACGCACCGTACTCGGTGATGTTCTTGATGACGCCGGTGACGACCATGCCCTCTTCGAGGTTCTGGAGCGTCCGCGCCTTGAGCTCGTCCCGCTCGCGCTCGAGGAGCACGCGACGCGACAGCACGATGTTGCCGCGCTTCTTGTTGAACTTGATGACCTTGAAGTCGAAGGTCTGTCCGATGAGCTTGTCGAGGTTCCGCACCGGGCGGAGGTCGACCTGCGAGCCGGGGAGGAACGCTTTCACGCCGCCGCGGATCGTGACCGAGAGGCCACCCTTCACGCGCGCGGTGATGGTTCCGGAGATGAGCTCGTCGCGCTCGCACGCGGCGCTGATCTCGTCCCATACCTTCAGCTTGTCGGCCTTCTCCTTGGAGAGGAGCACCAGGCCGTCGTCGGTCTCCTTGGACTCGACGAGCACATCGACGGTGTCGCCGACCTTCACTTCCGCGCTGCCGGACGGGCCGACGAACTCGGAGATCGGGATGACTCCCTCGGACTTGTAGCCGATGTCGACGACTACGTTGTCCTTGCCGACCGCGATCACGGTGCCAGAGACGATCTCGCCTTCCTTGAGCGAGTCTGCCTTCGCGACGGAGGCCTCGAAGAGGCTCGCGAAAGTGTCGCCCCCGCTGCTCGCGCGGGTCTGCATCTCGGACGTGGGCATTATACGAATGGGAACCTTTCTGATTCTGTGAGGGTCGGGTTGTTCGCCTACCGGGGATGCACGAGCGAGAGGCGGAGACGGGCCCTGAATCGTGGCCCGGAAGCCGGAATCACCCCCGTCTCATGACGAAAGAGGTGATCTCGCAACGCGCGGTGAAAACCCCCACGCCGAGCGGGCCGCGGGGGTCCGCAGGGGTAGCAAGGTGACCTGGGCGTGTCAATCGGCGCCGGGCGCGACCCCGCGGACGATCTCCACGATCCGCTCGACGACCTGCTCCAGGGTGAGCCCGGTGGAGTCGACGCGGACGGCGTCGGGCGCGACCCGCAGCGGGGCGACCGGGCGGCTGGAGTCGCGGTGATCGCGCTCGCGGATCTCGGCGAGCACGGCGTCGAGCTCGGCGCGGGCGCCGCGCCCGCTGAGCTCGGCCTGGCGGCGGCGCGCGCGCTCCTCGTCGGACGCGGTCAGGAAGACCTTCACCTCTGCGTCGGGGAACACGACGGTCCCGATGTCTCGTCCCTCGAGGACCACCCCACCCTCGGCGCCGAGCCGTCGCTGCAGACCGAGCAGCGCCGCGCGGACCTCCGCGTGCTGCGAGACGATGCTCGCGCCCTGCGAGATCTCGCCGGTGCGGATGTCGCCCGAGCGATCGCGACCGTCGACCAAGAGCCGTGATCCGCCGGGCGAGTCGACGAACGAGAGCTCGAGTTCGGCGCCCAGCGCGCCGAGCGCGGGGCCGTCCTGCCAGGAGATGCCCTCCTCGCGCGCGCGCAGCGCGATCGCGCGGTACAGCGCGCCGGTGTCGACCAGCGCGAAGCCGAGCTGCGCCGCGACGCCGCGCGAGACGGTGCTCTTCCCAGCGCCGGCCGGGCCGTCGATCGCCACCACCGGGCCGCGCGCGCGTGCGCTCACGCCGCCGGTTCCCCCGTAGGAACCACTTCCTCCGAGATGTCGGCGCCGAGCGATCGCAAGAGCGCCGCGAAGCCGGGAAAGCTCGTGTCGACGCAGGCGACGTCGTCGACGATGGTCTCGCCGTCGGCGATCAGGCCGAGCACGGCGCCGGTCATCGCGATGCGGTGATCGCCGTGGCTCGTGATCCGCGCGGGACGCAGCGCGGCGTCGGTGCCGTGGATCGTCATGCCGTCGCGCAGCTCGACGCAGTCGATGCCGACATCGCGCAGCATCGCAGCCGTGAGCGCGAGACGATCGCTCTCCTTCACGCGCAGCTCTTCGGCGTCGCGGATCTCGCTGGCGCCGCGGGCGCGCGCGCAGATGGCCGAAAGAATCGGCACCTCGTCGATCATCCGAGTCAGGAGCTCGCCCGACACGCGCGCAGCGGAGAACGGCGCGTGTCGCACCTCGATCTCGGCGATCGGCTCCATCCCTGCGGCGTCGCCGCGCGGCATGATCGCGATCGGCGCGCGCATCGCGCGGAGCGCGTCGAGGATGCCGGTGCGCGTCGGGTTGGTGCCGACGTTCTCGAGCGCGATCTCGCTGCCGGGCACCAGCAGCCCCGCCGCGATCACGAACGCAGCGCCGCTGAGATCGCCGGGCACCGCCCAGTCGAAGCCTTGCCAGCCCCGCTCCTCCCACTCGTCGGGATCGAGGACGACCATCGGGCCCATCGTCTGCAGCGGCACGCCGAGCGCGCGCATCATGCGCTCGGTGTGATCACGCGAGAGCGTGGGCTCGGCGACCGCGGTCGGCCCCTCGGCCCAGAGGCCCGAGAGGAGCAGCGCGCTCTTCACCTGCGCGCTCGCGATCGGAGAGTGGTACTCGATGCCGCTCAGCAGCTCGCCCTCGAGCAGCGGCGCGACCGAGAGCGGCGGATAGTGCTCGCCCTCCTTGGCGCCCTTCACGCCGGCGATGTGACCGCCGCGCGCGCGCAGCGGATCGACGATGCGGCGCATCGGACGGCCGCTGAGGCTCGGGTCGCCGATCAGGCGCGTGCCGAACTTCTGCGCGACCAGCAGGCCCGCGAGCATCCGCATCGTCGTGCCGGAGTTGCCGCAGTCGATCACGCCGCTCGGCATCCGCAGGCCGTGCAGGCCGACGCCGTCGATGCGCGCGGTGACCCCGGTCGCGGGCTCGCCCTCGAGCTCGATGCGGGCGCCCATCTGGCGCATGGCCTCGGCGGTCGCGGCGTTGTCGAGACCACCCGAGAGGCCTCGCACGATCGAGGAGCCGTCGGCGAGCGCGCCGAAGAGGAGCGCACGGTGGCCGATCGACTTGTCGCCCGGGATGCGTACGCGACCGCGCAGCGGGCCGCTCGGGCGCACGCGCCACCGCTTCTTGGTCTGGGAGCTCGTGCTCGTCATCTCGATCTCGGCGCGGTGTGGTCGATGGAGGTCAGCGTGTCGAGGGGTCGCGAGACGCGCGCGCGCCGCGTCACGGCCGCGGATAGCTGCCGAGGACCTTCAGGTGGCGCGCGCGCAGCTTCACCTCGTCGACCGCGGTGAGCACGGGGCGATCGCTGACGTGGCCGTCGAGCTCGACGAAGAACACCAGGCGCGAGGCGCTGGCGCGCGCGGGGCGCGACTCGAGGCGCGTCAGGTTGATCCCGCGCTCGGCGAAGGGCTGGAGCGCGGCGTAGAGCGAGCCCGGCTCCTCCCCCAGCGCGAGGACGAGCATCGTGCGGTCGGTGCCGGTGCGGCGCGGCTGCTGGTGACCGAGCACCAGGAAGCGCGTGGTCGCGCCGGGATCGTCCTCGAGGTTCTTCCGGACGAGCCGCAGCGACTCCGGCGCGCTCGCGCGCTCGCCGGGCGGACTCGAGGGCGAGCGGCCACCGGTGCCGAGCTCCATCAGGAGATCGCTGCCGAGCGCAGCGGCACCGTGATCCTCGAGCGCGATCTGCGCCGCGACCAGGCCCGACTTCACGTCGAGCAGGGTCGCGCGCGGGAACTCGGCCTTCAGCGTGCGCTCGCACGCCGCGAGCGTCGCGGCGGCGCCGAAGATCTTGTCGATGTCGCCGGCGTTGCCCGTGCGCGACCAGAGGTGCCACGAGCTCGGCAGCGTCAGCTCGCCGATCAGCTTGGCGCCGGTCTCCGCGAGGTTCTGCAGCGTCGCCGCGAGCGCTCCGTCGCTGGACGTCTCGAACGGCACGACGATGCTCGCAGCGCGGCCGCGCTCGATCTCGGCGAACACGGCGGCGACCTCGGCGTGCGCACGGATCTCCGCGTGCGATCCGAACCAGCGACGCGCGGCGAGGTGCGTGAGCCCGCCCTCGGGGCCGAGCACCGCGACCTTCACCGGCTCGATCATCTCGGCGCACGCGCCGAGGACCTCACGGAAGATCGGCTCGAGGCCCGACTCGGGGAACTCACGACGGAGCTCGCGCGCGCGCGCCAGCACCTCGGGCGCGCTCGGGAGCGCGTGATAGCCCTCGGGGTCGCGCTCGCGCAGCGCGAGAAATTCGCGCACTGCGGCGGCGCGCGAGTCGAGGGCCGAGACCAGCTCTGCGTCGGCCTGCTCGAGCACCGTGCGGATCCGTGCGATCTCGTCGCGTGAGTCGGCCATGCCGCGGCATCCTAGCCCCGCGAATACGAGATTCCCAGCCGTCGCCTGGCGACGGGTTCACCCGAGCAGCTTGCGGAGCCGTGCGATCGCGAGCAGCGCGTCGATGGGAGTCATCCGGTCGGGATCGATCTCGCGCAGCGCGCGCTCGACTGCGCTCTGCGGCGGAGGCTCGGTCGCGACCGGCGGGACCCTCGCAGCGGACGTCGCGGGGCCCGAGTCCGCCGGCGCAGCGACCGAGCTCGCCGCGGCCGCGACGCCGAACAGATC
>JALYRN010000834.1 GCA_030855295.1 Myxococcota bacterium
GCCCGAGTGGGCCCAGCGCGAGGCGTTCGACTGGCTCGAGGCGCAGATCGGAGCGCGCCTGGACGCGGTGCGCCACGGCGAGAGCGTGACGGCCACGGTGGTCGACATGCAGCAGATCGCGGAGCGCATCTGGGCGCTCGTCGACGAGATCCCCGAAGAGGAGCGCGACCCCGCGCTGCTCGCGCGGATCGAGGACGCGAGCGAGCAGCTGATGCACCAGCACGACGCCGACGGGCGCGAGCGAGCGCTCGCCGAGATGGCGGGCGCGCTCGGCGTGCTCCGCGAGCGCTACGAGCCGGCGGCGAGCACGTCCGCGTGCGACGCCGAGGGCAGCGCCTCGGCGGCCGCGTGGATGAACGTGCAGGTGGCCTGCGAGGACGCGCTCGCGGACGACCGATCATCGCCGTGAGGCGATGGGCGCGGCGCTCACCGGAGCCAGCGCCGCATCGGATCGCGCCGGTCGACGTGCCACGCGCGGTAGGCGCTGCGATCGCTGCGCGCCGCGACGAGCAGGTTGTGGCAGACGATCTCGAGATCCTCCACGCACCAGAGGTCGGCGGCCTCCTCGCGCGTCGCGTGCTCGATCGCGATCTGCGCCGCCATCGTGACGACGAGCCCGCCCATCGGCGGGATCGACGCGCCGAGCGTGACCAGCACGCCCTGCAGGCGCGAGAGCACCGCCTTGCCGCCCGCCGAGTGCGCGCTGATCAAGCACGCGACCGGCTTTCCCAACCAGAGGGGCGTTCCCTCGGTCTCGGTGGCCTCCTCGAAGAAGCGCTGGAGCAGCGACGAGAAGCCGTCCCAGTACGTTCCGCTGACGATCACGATCGCGTCGGCGCGCTCGAGCGCGGCGCGATGCGGGGTGAAGCCGGGCGCCTCGGCGAGCACCGCGTGCTCGACGTCGGCGAGCGGCGCGAGGTGCTCGAGCGCGTGGGCGAGCAGCGCGGCGCCGTTGCCCTCCGCGCCGCCGAGCCCAGCCTGGATCGCGAGGATGCGCGGGCGGGTGTTCGTCATCGACAGCCGCGCGAGCTTCGCAGGGAGAGCGTGCCTGTCGAGCCGATCATCGCCGAAACGCGATAGGCACCCATCGACTCACGACTTCTTGTCGAGGAGCTTCGCGAACGGGTTGTTCGAGAAGTTCTTGGGCGGCGGCGCCTTCGGGGCCGGTCCGCGGGAGGGACCGCCCGGCGAGCGTGCCTGTCCGTGCGACTGCCCGGGGCGCGGCCCGCCGCGCGAGCCGTCGCCGCGCGAGCCCTCGCCGGACGCGTCCGACATGCGCGCGGTCAGCGAGATGCGCTTCCGCGCGAGATCGACCTCGAGCACCTTCACGGTCAGCCGATCGCCGACCTTCGCGACCTCGCTCGGATCCTTGATGAAGCGATCGGAGAGCTTGCTGACGTGCACGAGGCCGTCCTGGTGCACGCCGAGATCGACGAACGCGCCGAACGCCGTGACGTTGGTGACGACGCCCTCGAGGACCATGCCCTCCTTCAGATCCGAGATCTCCATCACGTCGTCGCGGAACTTCGGGGGCTCGAAGCTCGCGCGCGGATCGCGGCCGGGCTTGCCGAGCTCGCTGACGATGTCGCGCAGCGTCGGCTCGCCGACGCCCTCGCCGACGTACCTCTGGAGATCGATCTTCTTCGCGAGCTCGGCGTTGCCGACCAGCTCCGGGAGGGTGACGCCCATGTCGGTCGCGATGCGCTCGACCAGCGCGTAGCGCTCGGGATGCACCGCGCTCGCGTCGAGCGGGTGCGAGGCGCCGTGCACGCGGAGGAAGCCCGCGCACTGCTCGAACGCGCGCGGCCCGAGCCCCGGCACCTCGAGCACCTGCGAGCGGCTCGTGAACGCGCCGCGATCCTCGCGGTGCTTCACGATCTTCTTGGCGACCGCGGCGCCGATCCCGGCGACGTACGCGAGCAGCGATGCGCTCGCGGTGTTGATCTCCACGCCGACGTGGTTGACGCAGCTCTCGACGACCTCGCCGAGCTTGCGCGTCAGCAGCGTCTGGTGAACGTCGTGCTGGTACTGCCCGACGCCGATCGACTTCGGATCGACCTTCACCAGCTCGGCCAGCGGGTCCTGCAGCCGGCGTGCGATCGAGATCGCGCCGCGCACCGTGAGGTCGAGATCGGGGAACTCCTCGCGCGCGACGTCGCTCGCCGAGTACACGCTCGCGCCCGACTCGCTGACGGGCACCACGACCACGCCGCTGATGCCCGCCTCCTTCAGGGTCTTGCGCACGAACGCTTCGGTCTCGCGTCCCGCCGTGCCGTTGCCGATCGCGATCGCGAACGGCTGGTGCTTCGTGACGAGCGCGAGCAGCGTGCGCTTCGCCTCGGCCTCGCGCGCCGCGCCCTGCGACGGATAGATCGTCTCGTTGCCGAGGAACTTGCCGGTGTCGTCCACCACCGCGATCTTGCAGCCGGTGCGCAGCCCGGGATCGACGCCGATCACGCGCTTCGCGCCCAGGGGCGCGCTCAGGAGGAGATTGCGCATGTTGTCGGCGAACACGTCGACCGCGCCGCGATCCGATCGCAGCTTCAGATCGACGCGCACGTCGTTCTCGACGCTCGGCGCCAGCAGCCGCTTGAACGCGTCGGCGATCGCGCTCTCGAGCTCGCCGCACCACGGCGACCCGCGATCGAGCTTCGCGAGCCCGCCGATGCGCGGCACGACGCGCTCGCCGTCGACCTCGACCGACGCGCGCAGGATCCCCTCGCGCTCGCCGCGCCGGATCGCGAGGAAGCGATGCGACGGAATCTGCGAGATCGGCTCGCGCCAGTCGTAGTACTGCTCGAACTTGGTCGGCTCCTTGATCTTGTCGGGCACGCCCTCGCTGACGAGCACGCCCTCCTTCTCGAAGGCCTCGCGGGTCGCGGCGCGCACGTCGGCGTTCTCCGCGATCACCTCGGCGGCGATGTCGCGCGCGCCCTGCAGCGCGGCCGCGACGTCGGCGACCTCCTTCTCGGCGCTGACGAACGCCACCGCCTCGGCGGTGGGATCGCCGTCGGCGCCCTGCGCGAGGATCCGCAGCGCGAGCGGCTCGAGGCCCTTCTCGCGCGCGATCGTCGCGCGGGTGCGGCGCTTCGGCTTGTACGGAAGATAGAGATCCTCGAGCGCCGCCTTGGTCGAGCACGCGAGGATCTTCGACTTCAGCTCGGGCGTGAGCTTCCCCTGCTTGTCGATCTCCTCGAGGATCGACGCGCGCCGCTCCTCGAGCTCGACGATGTAGGCGCGCTTCTCCTGGATGTCGCGGATCTGCACCTCGTCGAGGCCACCGGTGACTTCCTTCCGGTAGCGCGCGATGAACGGCACCGTCGCGTTCTCCTCGAGCAGCTTCACGACGGCTGCGACGCCGCGCGGCGGCAGACCGAGCTCCTGCGCGATGAGGGGGACGGGATCGAACGCGGAGGTCTTGTTCGGCTCGCTCATGGTGCTGAGCCGTCGCTTCTATCCGACGCGATCGCGGGCTTCAACGTGCGAGTTCGCCCGCAGCGCGCGCGATCCACGGGGCAGGGCGCCTCATCCTCCGGCGTCGGCCCGCGCGCGCGTGCGCCGCCGACGGCCGGCATCGGGAGGGCCCGCGT
>JALYRN010000835.1 GCA_030855295.1 Myxococcota bacterium
GCTCGGGGGCGTCGTCGAGCTCGTGCCCGGCGTCGCGGTGCAGGCGTCGGCCGCGACCGCGACGCGCTCGCCCTCGTTCATCGAGCTCTTCGGCGACGGCGGCCTGCTCGCGGGGAGCACCGAGCTGCGACCGGAGCAGTCGGCGACGGTCGACGGCGGGCTCGTCGTGCGCGGGCGCGCCGGCCCGCTCTCGGGGTTCGCGGAGGCGCGTGGGTTCGCGCTCTGGGCGAGCGATCTGATCCGCTACGTGCGCACCCCCGCGAACCAGTGGACGCCGCAGAACGTCGCGTCGGCGTGGACCGCGGGCATCGAGGCGAGCGCGAACGTCGACATCGAGCGCGTGGTCTCGCTGATCGGCTCGCTGACGTGGCTCGAGTCGCGCGACGAGACGCGCGGGCGTGCCCTGCCCTTCCGCCCTCGCCTGACCTCGTACGGGCGCGCGGAGGTGCACCTCACGGGACCCGCGCCGCTCGATCGCGCGAGCGTGTGGATCGACCTCGAGTACGTCAGCGAGACCTACGACACCGCAGAGAACGACGTCGCGATCCCCGAGGTCGCGCGGGCGGGCGCGGGCGCGTCGCTCGAGCTCTGGAACCGTGCGATGCGCATCGATCTGATCGTGCGAGACCTCTTCGATGCGCGCGGCCGCGACTCGCTGCTGCGGCCGCTGCCGGGCCGCTCGGTCGCGCTGCAGGTGGCGGTCCGGACCGAGTGAAGCGGGAGCGGACGTGATGACGAAGCCGAAGGCGTGGGTGAGCTGGTCGAGCGGCAAGGACGCGGCGTGGGCGCTGCACGTGGCGCGCGCCCGCGGTGAGGTCGAGATCGTCGGGCTGCTGACGACCGTGAACGAGGCGTTCGACCGCGTCGCGATGCACGGCGTGCGTCGCGAGCTCCTGATCGCACAGGCGGAGGCGACCGGGCTGCCGGTGCACGTGGTGCCGCTGCCGTGGCCCTGCTCGAACGAGCGGTACGAAGAGCGGATGAAGGCCGCGATCACGACCGCGCGCGAGGCCGGCGTCACGCAGATGATCTTCGGCGATCTCTTCCTCGAAGACGTGCGTCGCTACCGCGAGGAGAAGCTCGCGGGCACCGGCATCGAGCCGATCTTCCCGCTCTGGGGCGAGCCGACCGATGCGCTCGCGCGCACGATGATCGACGCGGGCGTGCGCGCGCACGTCGTCACCCTCGATCCGACGACGGTGCCGCGGGCGCTCGCCGGGCGCGTGCTCGATCGCGCGCTGCTCGATGCGCTGCCCGAGGGCGTCGACCCCTGCGGAGAGAACGGCGAGCTGCACACGTTCGTGTCGGCGGGCCCCATGCTCGCGCGCGACATCGCGGTCCGACTCGGCGAGATCGTCGAGCGCGAGGGCTTCGTGTACGCCGATCTGCTGCCCAGGTGAGCTCTCAGCGCGTGATGCCTGCGATCGCGCCGAGCACCGACGCCACGAGCACCGCGTACGTCACGCGCATGCAGCGCGCCTCGCCGAGGCGATCCCGCAGCCGTCGCCCGACCCCGTTGCCCGCGAGGATCCCGGCGCCGAGGAAGAGCGACACGCCGAGCGCCGCGCCGCCGAAGAGACCGGCGAGCCCGTAGCCGCCGATCCGTCCGACGTGCATCACCGCCGCGGCCGCGGCGCCGGTCGCGATCAGCGCCTCGCCGGTCAGCCCTCCTGCGACGAGCATCGGCGACACCAGGATGCCGGCGCCGGAGCTCGCCGCGAGCACGCCCGCCCCGAACGCGACCGGCAGGTACGCGTGCGCCGGCGGCTTCCACTGGAAGAGGCCCACCGCGCGCCCCAGCGCGAACCCGGTGACGCCCAGCAGGATCCAAGAGAGCGCGCGTTCCGGGAGCCCCGCCGAGAGCAGCCCACCGATCAGCGCACCGGGCAGCGCACCGATCACGAAGATCCCGGCGATGCGCCGATCGAGCGCAGGTCGATAGAGCCAGAGCCGATGCAGGTTGCCCGCGAGCAGCGCCGGCGCGGTCGTCGCGAGCGCCGCGTGCGGCCCGAGCGCGAGCGAGAGCGCGACCACCAAGAGGATGCCGCCCCCCATCCCCGACACCGTCGAGAGCGCGCCCGCCCCCAGCCCTCCGACCACCAGCGCGACCACCTCGAGCGCTCCCATCACCCACCTCCACTCTCTTCTTCGAGGTCACGGTGGCCGCGCGGGATTCATTCCTCCAATCGATTGATGTGAGCCTTATGATAGCTTTCCGTTATGCTCAGCGCGCGGCCACCTCGGAGAGGCGGCGGCGCGGCCGCGCTGTCCTCGGCGCGGCCGGGGGCGCCGCTGGTCTCCATGCTAAAGTTGGCCATGGCCCGCGCGGAGGCTCACGCAGACGAGATGACGCTCGAGGCCTGGGCCGAGCTGCCCGAGGACGACGAGGGCGAGCTCGTCGCGGGCCGTCTCGAGGAGGAGGAAACGCCCGACCGGCTCCACGAGGCTGCCGTGCGCTGGCTCCTGGTGGAGCTCGCGCTGTGGGCACGGCGCAGCGGGGCGCGTGTCTTCGGCTCCGAGCTGAAGCTCGCGGTGGGCGAGCGCACCGGACGCAAGCCGGACGTGTCGGTCTGGCTGGTCGGCAGCGCGAGGTCACGCGGCGACGAGACCCTGCAGCGGCGGATGCCCGACGTCGCGATCGAGGTGCTCTCTCCGCGGCCCCGCGATCAACAGCGGGACCGCGTCACCAAGCCCGACGAGTACGCGCGCGCCGGCATCCGCTGGTACTGGCTGGTCGATCCGCGCGGCCGAACGATCGAGCTCCTCGAGCTGAACGCCGACGGCCGCTACGTCCGCGCCGCGAGCGCCGGACAGGGGCGACTCTCGCCGCCGGGCCTCGAAGGTCTCGAGCTCGATCTCGACGCGCTCTGGTCCGACGTCGACGCCGAGCTCGACGACACCTGACGCGGCCGCCGAGGAGTCGCGGCAGCCGCCCCGCGATCTGCGCGCGTGCTAGGTTTGCATGGTGTCGCTCCGCCCCGACGAGCGCGCCGCGCTCGACGATCTTCTCCATTTTCTTCGCGGTCGCTTCGGTGCGCGACTGCGAGGCGTGCGCCTGTTCGGCTCGCGCGCGCGTGGCGAGGGGCACGAAGGCTCCGATCTCGACGTGCTCGTCGAGGTCGCAGAGCTCGACGGGCGGGAGCGCATGGAGGTCGGCGCCTTCACCGGTGACCTGCTCACGGCGCATCGTGTGATCGTCGGCGCGCTCGCGCTGTCGAGCGCCGAGGTCGCGAACCTCCGGACGCTGGAGCGCCGGCTGATCCGCGAGATCGATCGCGACGGAATCGACGTGCTCGGCGAGGCGCCCACCGCGCCGCCCGCCACCGACGGAGCACGACGATGACCGACGAGGCAGGCCTCTCGCCGGCTGCTGCGAGCGATTGAATCGGAGCGTACGATAGCCGGTGGCTATCGATGCTCGATGATCTCCGGAACCTCGTGCTCGTGGTCGAGCACGGCACCTTCACCGAGGCGGCGCGGCACGCGCATCTGTCGCAGCCGGGGCTGACGGCGTCGATCCGTCGGCTCGAGCAGCGCGTCGGCGCGAGGCTCCTCGCGCGCGGGCGGCACGGCGCGTCGCTGACCGC